>CAXTUQ010000662.1:0-3357 GCA_964247405.1 uncultured Acetobacteraceae bacterium | reverse complement strand
GGCGTGCGCGCCGGGCCATGACCCGCAGCCCTTGCGTTACCAGCGCGCGGTTCAGCCCGCGCAACGGCATCACGTCGCACACGGTCGCCAGCGCCACGAGGTCCAGCAGCTCGCGCAGATCCGGCTCGGTCCGTCCGCCGAAAAATCCGGCGCGGCGCAACGCGCGCAGCGTCGCGACCGCGGCCAGGAAGGCAAGCGCCGCGGCGCACAGCCCGTTCAGCCCCGAGGCGTCGTCCAAACGGTTCGGGTTGACCGTCGCCAGCACGGGCGGCGGCGGACCGTCGCTCGCGTGATGGTCCAGCACCACCACGTCCGCCCGCCCCTGCATGGACGCCAACGCCACGGCTGCCGCGGTGCCGCAATCCACGCAGACGATCAGCGTGGCCCCCCCCTGCACCAAGTTGAGCAGCGCCGGGCCGTTCGGGCCATATCCCTCCAGCAGCCGGTCCGGCACGTGGGTCAGCACCCGGCATCCCAGGGTCCGCAGCACGGTGGCCATGATCGCGGCGCTGCACGCGCCGTCCACGTCGTAATCGCCGAACACGCCGACCGTCTCGGAGGTCGTGACGGCATGGGCCAGGCGGTCAGCCGCGCGGTCCATGTCGGACAGCACCGAGGGGTCCGGCAGCAGGGCGCGTAAAGTCGGCTCAAGGAAGTGGGCGGCACCGTCGAGATCAATGCCCCGCGCCGCCAGCAAGCGCCCGATGACCTCCGGCAAGCCCAGCCGCTGCGCGATGCCCAGGCCGACCCGGTCCTCGCCCTGGCGCCACAGCCAGCGCCGCCCCGTGAGGCTGGCGCTAATCCCCAGGGCGGCTTCAGTCATGCCGGCGCGCTACTCCGGCTGCCAGGTCTTGGTGGCGAAGTTGTGGTGCGCCTCGATGTAGCGGACCGTGCCGGACTTGCTGCGCATCACGATGGAATGGGTGAAGGCGCCATGGCCGAACCGTCGCACGCCGCGCAGCAGGGCGCCGCCGGTGACGCCCGTGGCGGCGAACATCACGTCGCCCTTGGCCATCTCGTTCACCGCGTATTTGTGACGCGGGTCGGTCACGCCCATGCTCCGGGCGCGCTCGACCTGCGCATCATCCTCGTACATGAGCCGCCCCTGCATCTGTCCGCCGATGCAGCGCAGCGCCGCCGCGGCCAGCACGCCTTCCGGCGCGCCGCCGATGCCCATGTAGATGTCGATGCCGCCATCCGGCAGCCCCGCCGCGATCACCCCGGCCACGTCGCCGTCTCCCAGCAGCATGATGCGCGCGCCAGCCTCCCGGCATTGCGCCAGCATCTCGTCATGGCGCTCGCGCTCCAGCATGCAGACCACGATGTCGCCAACCTCGCGCTTCTTGGCGCGGGCCAGGTTGCGCAGGTTCTCGGCAACCGATGCATCCAGGTCCACGACCCCATCCGGCAGCCCGGCGCCGACCGCGATCTTGTCCATGTAGATGTCGGGCGCGTGCAGGAAGTTGCCCTGCTCCGCCAGCGCCACCACGGCGAGCGCGTTGGGGCCGCCCTTCGCCGTGATGCTGGTGCCCTCCAAAGGATCCACCGCGATGTCCATGGCCGGGCCGCCGGCGCCGACGCGTTCCCCGATGTAGAGCATCGGCGCCTCGTCCATCTCGCCCTCGCCGATCACCACCGTGCCCTCGATGGCCACGCTGTCGAAGGCGCGGCGCATCCCCTCCACCGCGGCGCCGTCCGCCTCGTTCTTCTTGCCGCGGCCCATCCAGCGGGAGGCAGCGAGGGCGGCCGCTTCCGTCACCCGCACCAGATCCAGCGCCAGGTTGCGGTCGAGGCTGATCTCGGGATGGTTATCGGTCATGGCGGTTCCTTAAGCAGGCTCGATGCGGATCAAAGCGGGCAGTTCCAGCACGGTGTCGAAGGCGGCGATCTGATCGAGCGCACGGTGCATCGCCGCCTCGTTCGACTCATGCGTCACCAGCACCACGGGGACGGCCTCCCCCGGCGCCCGGCCGCGCTGCAACATGCTTTCCAGGCTGATGCCGGCATCGCGGAGCGCCGCCGCCACGTCGGCAATCACCCCGGGCCGGTCCACGACCATGAGCCGCAGGTAATAGGTCCCGACATGGGCGGACATCGGCACGGCGGGCAGATCGGCCAGCATCGCGGCGTCCGCACCCCAGACCGGCGTGGCCCGGCCGCGCGCCAGGTCGATCAAGTCCGCCACCACGGCGCTCGCGGTCGGCCCGGCGCCGGCGCCCCGGCCTTCCAGCATCACGCGCCCGACGAAATCGCCCTCCGCCACCACCGCGTTGAGCACGCCGTCAACCCGCGCGATCGGCGCCGCCTGCGGCACCATGCAGGGATGCACCCGGCTCTCGATCCCCGCCTCGGTCCGCCGCGCGATGCCCAGCAGCTTGATGCGGTAGCCAAGCTCGGTGGCGAAGGCAATGTCGAGGGCGGAGACGGCGCGGATGCCCTCGATGTGCACGGCCGCGAAATCGACCGGGCGGTTGAAGGCAAGCGCCGCCAGGATCGCCAGCTTGTGCGCGGCGTCGATGCCGTCCACGTCGAAGCTCGGGTCGCTTTCGGCGTAGCCCAGGCGCTGCGCCTCTGCCAGAACGTCGGCGAACTCCCGCCCGCGTTCCCGCATGGCGGAAAGGATGTAGTTGCAGGTGCCGTTCAGGATGCCGGCGATGCGGCTGATGCGGTTGCCGGCCAGGCCTTCGCGCAGCGCCTTGATCGCCGGGATGCCGCCGGCCACCGCCGCCTCGAACGCGAGCGCCGCGCCGGCCTCCCCCGCCTGCTGCGCCAAAGCCGCGCCGTGCACCGCCAGCAGCGCCTTGTTCGCCGTTACCACGGGCTTGCCTGCGGCCAGCGCCGCCTGCACCAGCTCGCGCGCCGGCCCCTCCGCGCCGCCGATCAGTTCCACCACCACGTCGAGCGCCGGGTCAAAGGCGAGGGCGACGGGGTCGTCGTACCAGCGCAGGCCGGCGGTCGGCACCTCGCGCTCCCGCATGCGGTCGCGGGCGGAGACGGCGGTGACGGCAATCGGCCGCCCGGCCCGAGCCGCGATCAGATCCGCATTGTCCCGTAGCAGGCGGAGCACCCCCGTGCCGACCGTCCCCAGCCCGGCGACGCCGATCGACAGCGGACGGGTCATACCGCCGCCGCCTCCGTGCCGACGTTCTCCGCGTGGTTGCTGTCACCCTGCAGGAAGCCGCGTATGTTGCGAACCGCCTGCCGCAGGCGCTGCGTGTTCTCGACCAAGGCGATCCGCACGTGGGTATCGCCATGCTCGCCGAAGCCGATGCCGGGCGCCACCGCGACCTTGGCGCGGGCCAGCAGCAGCTTGCTGAACTCCACGCTGCCGAGATGCGCGTAGGCCGGCGGGATCGG
>CAXTUQ010000661.1:0-3363 GCA_964247405.1 uncultured Acetobacteraceae bacterium | reverse complement strand
GCCTCGCCCGCCCACCGACCATTGCTCCAAGTCCATGTCCTTGCCGCCACGCGCGCGGATGCCGAGGGCGAGCGCCAGCAGGACAAAGCCGGAGATGATGCCGAGCGCCGCGTTCATGGCGCCGGCCCCGGCGGCATCGAATCTTGCGCGTCGTCGCGGTTCACGGGATCGAACCGATACACGATGGCCATGATGACGGATGTGGCGAGCACCCATGACCCCAGCCAGGCCAGGATAAGGGGCAGGCCGAGGACTGACGGCTCAGCGCGGTTGAAGAAAGGTGTCCCGACCAGGATGCCGAGGAAAGGAAGGACTGCGATCCATCGCATGCCGTGGTGCCCCCTTGGTATTCGCGACGATGGCGCTGGCGCCAGCCAAAGGTCAAGGCAAGGAACAGGCCAGGACATGAACGGCGCAGACCCGAACACGACCGACCCGGCAGCTGGCAAGGCCACGGTGGACAAGCGTAGACCCTTGGCTGACCGGCGGAAATGAGCGAGGCTGCAAGCCGGCAGCGGCCCTTCGCTGCTGGCCCCATGCCGCAGGCCGGGTCATGGCCCCGTTTGCCTCCACCGCAGGACTTTGCGCCATGCACCAGCTATCGGCCATCGAGCTGCTCGACCGCCTCGTGTCGTTCAACACGGTCAGCAGCAACTCCAACCTCGACCTGATCGCGTTCGTCCGGGACTATTTGGCCGCATGGGGCGTCGCGTCCGAGACGATCCCGGACGAGACCGGCCGCAAAGCCAACCTCGTGGCCACGGTCGGCCCGGCAGACCGGCCCGGGTTCGTCCTGAGCGGCCACACGGACGTGGTCCCGGTCGAGGGCCAGGACTGGACGCGCGACCCGTTCAGGATGAGCCGAGAGGCCGGGAAGCTCTATGGGCGCGGAACGACGGACATGAAGGGCTTTGTCGCCTGCGTGCTGGCGCGCGTGCCGCAGATGCTCGACGGGCCGCTGCAAATCCCCCTCCACATCGTCCTGTCCTACGACGAGGAGGTCGGGTGCCTGGGCGTGCACGGCATCGTCGGGCATGTCGCCCAGGCCATGGCCAAGCCGCTTGCCGCCTTTGTGGGAGAGCCGACCGCGATGGGCGTCGTCAACGGCCACAAGGGCAGCACCGGCCTGCTCACGGCCGTCTCGGGCCGGTCCTGCCACTCGTCCCGCCCCGACCTCGGCGTCAACGCGATCTTCCACGCCGCCGACTGCATCGCGGAGCTGCGCCGCTACGCGCAGGAGATGGCGGCGCAGCCCGACCCAGAGTCGCCGTTCGAGGTTCCCTACACCTCGCTGAGCATCGGCGTGGTGTCAGGCGGGACGGCCCGGAACTCCATTCCAGGCGATTGCGCGTTCCAATGGGACATCAGGGCCGCCAAGCCGGGCGTCGCGGAGGCGCTGATCCAGCGTTTCGACGGGTTCGCGGCACAGGCCGTGCTGCCCCGCATGGGCGTGCCCGAGGCGTCGGTGACGACGACGATGGCCTATGACGTGCCGCCCCTGGTTCCGCATTCGGGCTCGTTGGCCGAAACGCTGGCCAAGCGGTTCGCCGGCACGAACGCGACCGCCACGGTCAACTACGGCTCGGAGGCCGGCATTTTCCAAGCGGCCGGCATCCCGACGGTGCTGTGCGGCCCGGGCAGCGACACCGAGGCGCACATCACGGACGAATGGGTCGCCGTGGATCAACTGGACCGCTGCACTGCCTTCCTCGACGCCGTCATCGCCTACGCCCGCAGCGCCTGACGACCGCTGGTCAGAGCCGGTAGAACCGCTTGGCGGTGCCGTGGAACAGCTTCGCCTGGTCGGCGTCCGGCAGGGCGGCCGCGATCGTCTTGAAGGTCCCGTAAATCTGGTCGAAGCTCATCTGGATGCGGGACACGGGGTAGTCGGTGCCGAACATCGCACGGTCCGCGCCGAAGCAGCCGATGCAGTGCATGACGACGCCCCGGATGCTGTCCAGCGACCAGTCCGGGTCATAGGCGCCCGGGTTGGATATCTTGATGGCAAGGTTGGGCAGCGCCGAAAGCGTCTTGAGCGCGTCGCGCCACCGCTGCATCCCCGCGGGATCACGGTCGATCGGGCTGCCGCAATGGTTGATGATGATCGGAAGGTCGGGAAAGGCCCGCCCGAGGTCGAACACGGCGTCGGCCTGGTATGGATACATCATCAACTCAAGATGCAGCCCATGCCCATGCAGCAACGCCACGTCGCGCCGCCACCCGGCGTCGTAGGCGAGGGCAGGGTCGGCGACGAAGCTCTTCTTCGGATCGGGATGGCAGCTCAGGATGCCGCGCACGCCGACCACCCGGCCGAACGCGGCCTGTTCCGCGATGATCCTGTCCGCGCCGGGTGTCCCGAGCGCGGCGCCCGCGACGTAGCGGGCCGCCACGCCGTGCGACTTGTCGAGCGTTTCGAGCCAGCGGGTTTCCCCCACGGGGTTCCCGGCCCAGAGGGCTTCGATGTGCACCGTCGCCGCGATGTTGTGCCGGGCGGCATCGTGCCGGTAATCGCCCACCAAGTAGTCATGCGCGATGGAGGACAACCCGGGGAGAGCCTGCACGGACGGGTCGGCGGGGGACAGCCAGGGATGCTTGCCGAGCGACAAGTCCCAGAGGTGGTGATGGGGGTCGATGATCGGTCCCGCGTACACGTCCGGCATCCTCGCGAAGCAGCACAATGCGGCACAGGCTGCGCCGCCTGGGTAGTCATGACAAGCCGTTCCTGTCCATGGCGCTGGCGCACTGCTTTTGGCCGGGACATACATTTGCAGAATGCGGGTCTATGGGTGGCGAACCGCAATCCTTCGCGCCCGGGAGCGTGTCCGGTTGTGAGACCTTCTTTGCGGCGTGCACAAGCACTTGACCGTGCCGCCCGTCGTCGCGACGGGCCGGCTGCTTTCTCTCGGGTCCGCCTCGCAGCGCCGACCGGCTTGCCGCACCTTGCCGCTTCGGCCTACTCCTGCGGCCCGGGGCTGGGCTGGAGGGGTTGATGGTGCAAGCGAGAACAGCCGGCAGAGCGGGGCGCAGTGCGGCGCCACCACAGCCAGGCACCAGGCTGGCGGATACGGACCGCCTGCGCGAGCACATCGCCGAGCTGCTGCTGCAGGCCGCAGATTTCGTCTCGCCGGCCCGGGTGGAAGAGACCGCGCGCGCGTGGCTGGCGCGGGCCGGGCCTTTTGACGACGATCCCGGCCGCGAGATGCTTCAGGTGGCGGACGCGCTCGGCATGGCAACCGACCTGGCCTTGTTCACGCCGTCGGCCAGCGGCGCGACCGCGTTCGACCGGCTGGCGCGCCGTCTTGGTCGGGTCGGCCCGGAGCAGGCGGCGGCACTCGACGCGCTGCGCCGGGCGCAGTTCCGGCT
>CAXTUQ010000660.1:0-3373 GCA_964247405.1 uncultured Acetobacteraceae bacterium | reverse complement strand
CTGCCACGCCGGCAGCGCCGTGCAGGACGTGCCGTTCCCGCCGGTGCCCTCGCAGCCGCAATACGACGGCGCGGCGCAGAGGCTGGGCAACCCCCTGAACCAGCCCGTCACCGGGGCGGCCGAGCTGCCCGTCATCGTCGGCGGCGAGCGCCCGCCGTCGCTGGAAGCGCTGCAGGCCACCCGGCCCGGCGACGAGCCGGAAAGCGGGCTGGAGGCGGGCCGCGCCGAGATCCTGCGGCAGTCCGGCACCGAGTACGGCGCGCAGGGCGGGCTGTCGGCCCGGTCGTTCGCCATCAACGAGATGCTGCGCCGCTACGAGCCGCAGCTCGACGGCAGCTACGACTTCCGCGCGCTGGTGCTGCCGGTCGGCGGCGCCGGCCAGACCCTGATGCGCCCGCCCGTGGTCACGGAAGCGCAGATGGCCTTCGCGCTGGGCGACGCGGGCGCCCAGGTGGCGCGCGAGACGTCGTGCATCTACCAGATCACCCGCATCGCGGAGCTGACCTCGGCGCCGCCGAACTGGCGGTCCTACCTGGTCCGCAGCTGGGGCAAGCCGCCCCGGCCGGCGGACGCCGTGTTGCCGCGCACCAAGGCCGAGGTCGCCTACTGGAACAGGTTCGTCGCCGAGGGCTGGGGCCAGGGCGAGAAGCAGGCGGTGGACATCTTCCTGTCCGACCTGGGCCGCCTGCAGCGCGACCTCGTGGGCATGGCGCGCTACCGCGTGCTGCTGCGCGCGCACTTGGTCGAGCCGCCGCGCATCGCCCTGCTGCGGCGCCGCAGCGAGGGCGGGCGCGACACGTTGCGGGTGGGCGACACCACGGTCCGCATCACCGGCCAGCCGGGCCTGCAGGGCAACCCGCGCCGCTGGACGCCCACCGGCGCCTGCGCGCGATAGGGAGGGCGAGGCGCCATGCTGGACACGAGTGACCTGCCCGCCGGCTCCCTCGCGGACCCTTCCTCGACCGGCCAGTTCTGGCCGGAGGAGGGCCTGAAGTGGGTGGCGGTGCCGCGCAAGTCGGCGCCGGGGCTCAACGCCCTGCTGCAATGGGCGTTCGCGCTCGGCGCGTCGCGCATCGCCTTCTCCACCGGCAAGCCGGTGAAGCTCAGGGTGCACGGGCGCAACCGCTTCGTCACGCACCGCGCATTGGACGAGGGCGAGATCGCCGACGTCGCCAACCACCTGTACGGCTCGGACGGCATCGCCCGGCTGCAGAACGGCTCGGACTTCGACGTCGCCTACGAGATCGCGGTGAGCCGCACCACCCGGCTGCGCTTCCGCCTCAACGCCACGCCCACCCGCACCGCCCGGCACTTCGGCGTCAACATCGTCCTTCGCCCCATCGCCGACCTGCCGGCCTCGCTCGCCGAGCAGTGCGTCGAGGCCGGCATCCTCGAAGCCTGCCGCCCGAAGAACGGCATGGTGCTGGTCGGCGGCTCCGTGGGGTCCGGCAAGTCGACGCTGATCAACGGCATGACGGTGGCCAAGCTGCTTGACCCTCATGGCCACTACGACATCGTGGAAGGGGCGGCGCCGATCGAGTTCCTGCTGGAGCGGATCAAGAGCCCGTCCTCCTCCATCGACCAGACGGAAATCCCGCGCGACCTGCCGAGCTTCGAGGCGTTCATCCGCGGCTGCTGGCGGCGCGAGCCCACCGACATCATCGTCGGCGAGTGCCGCGACGGCCCGACCATGGCCGCCTCGGTCAACGCCGCGATGGCCGGCTCGGCGCTGACCACCACCATCCACGTCAACTCGGTGAAGCTCACCATGGCGCGGATCATCGCGCTGCTGCCGGCCGACGAGCGGGCCAACCTGGTGGACGCGCTCGGGCAGTCGCTGCGCCTGGTGATCAACCAGCGCCTGGTGCCGTCCGCCGACGGCAGGCGCACCGCGTTGCGCGAGTTCCTGGTGTTCGATGCGGCGCTGCGGCGGCGGATGCAGCAGGCGGACCCGTCCGAGTGGCCGGACCTTGCGCAGCGCGCGCTGGACGGCCAGGGCCAGTCCTATCCCGCCGCCATCCGGGCGGCGCTGGAGCAGGGGCGCATCACCGAGCAGACGGCGGCGGCCGAGCTGCTCCGCGAGGAGAGCTGAGATGTGGCGCTACACGGCCCGCCCGGTGCAGCTGGCGATCCTCGACGCCCGGGCCTGCCTGCCGCTGCTGGCGGTGGTCGTCTATTGGAGCTGGACCACGCTCTACATCGCGGTGTTCGGCACCGTGTTCTTCGGGGCGATCTCCTGGTTCGGCCTCACCGTGCCGGCGATCGCCCGCGTGCTGCGCCGCCGGCTGGTCGGCCGCGTGCGTCCCGCCGGGCCGGCCTGGCGCCGCCGGCGGCTCGCATGAGCGGGGCGGTGGACCTGCCCGCCGTGGGCCGCGCCGTGCGGGCCTGGTTCGAGGACGCCGGCACGTCGCTGCTGCTGCACGACCGGGCGACCGGGGAGACGCTGCCGATGACCGCCAAGCTCGCCGGCGACCCTTCGGGGCTGCTGCCGGTGTTCCTCGCCGCCGGCGAGGCGGTTTGGCGCGAGGCGACCGGCAAGGGCTTCGGGCTGCGCATCCGGCGCGACCCCGCGGCCATGCTGGGCTACCGGGCGGACGGCATCGGCGGCGGCACGTTCGCGACCGTGCTGCTGAGCACGATGGAAGCCGTGGTGCAGGCGCAGGAGGGGCAGGCCCAGGGGGAGCAAACCGACCGGCTGCTGGTCAACGGGCTGTTCGACGCGGTGTGGCAGGCCGTGCTGGACCGCTCCGAGGCCGTCGGGCCGTCCGCGGCTGCATTGCCCGACAGGCTTCCCGCTCCGGGCAGCGGAGCACACCCGTGATCCTCCGTGCGGCACCGGCGGCGCTCGCCCTAGCCTGCTGCCTCGCCCTGCCGGTTGCCCGTGCCGCCGATGTGCCGGGGGCAGCCGAGATGCGGATGCGCGACTGCCTGACCGAGGCCGCCGCCGCGCACCGCCTGCCGCCGGCGGTGCTGGTGGTCCTGCTCGACGTCGAGGGCGGCACGCTCGGCCGCGTCAGCCGGAACACCAACGGCACCGTGGATATCGGCCCCATGCAGGTCAACACGGTTTGGGTGCCGAGGATCGCGGCGCATTGGCACACGGCTCCGGCCTCCGCCTATGCCGCGCTGCGCGACAACCTGTGCGCCAACCTCGAAGGGGGCGCCTGGATTCTGCGCCAGGCCATGGACGAGGCGCGCGGCGACTTCTGGGGCGGGGTGGGCATCTACCATTCCCGCAACCCCCGCTACAGCGGGCGCTACCTGCGTCAGGTGCTCAAGGCGAGCCTGCTCCTCCAGGCCCAGGCGCAAGCGCAGCCGTCGTCTGCCCCGCCAGCCTCGGCACCGCCCTCGTTGCCGGCGGCCCGGCCCACAC
>CAXTUQ010000659.1:3140-3373 GCA_964247405.1 uncultured Acetobacteraceae bacterium | reverse complement strand
GGAGCCGGCGTACTACACCCTGGCCGCTGTGCCGGGCGCCCCCCGGCGCGGCGGCCCGGCGCAGGTCGAGCTGCGCCGCCCGGGCCTGGCCGGCTATCTCGACCGCCCGGGGATCGTGCGGAGCAACAGCCCCTACTCGCTCCGCGTCACCGGCTCGGAACGCTGGGGGGAGCCGCTGGGCGACCTGTTCGCGCGCATCCTGGCCGAAGACCTGAACAACCGCCTGCCGGGCA
>CAXTUQ010000659.1:0-3113 GCA_964247405.1 uncultured Acetobacteraceae bacterium | reverse complement strand
GTGTTCACCTCCGCCGGGTCGATCACGGCGGAGGCGGATGCGACGGTCGAGATGGACATCCAGCGGTTCGACGCCGACCCGTCGGGCCAGGTGGTGCTGCTGGCCCAGGTGGCGGTGTCGCGCGGGCGCACGCGCGCCACGGCGGCGACGCGCGTGGTGCGCCTCCTCGTGCAGCCGACCGGACCCGGCACCGCGGCCCTGGTTGCCGCCATGAGCGCCGCGCTTGGGCAGCTCGCCGACGCGCTCGCGGCGATGCTGCAAGGCTCGAAGCGGGGTTAGGACACGCCCCGGGCCACCCTCAGGCAAACATCCACCGTGTCGCGGAGCGAACTGGTAAAATAGTCGGCGCCGATCTCCGTTTGCACCATGCGGTCGGTCAGCGCCGCTTCCCCGTTGGGCCAAAGGCCGACAAGGATCGGGGTGCCCTTCGGCAGCTTCCGCCGCAGCCGCTGCATCAGGTAGCGCAGGTGCGCGGGGTTGCCCGTGATGTCGAGGTAGGAGATGCACACCATCGCCACGCCATCCACGTCGAGCATGTTCATCCGTTCCCGCGACGCCGCCTCATAGGGCGTGAGGCGGGCGCCGATGCCGTGCTTGCCGAGAAGCTGTGCCAGCATCGCCGACGCCGCCTCGTCCAGCGGGCCGCGCCCGGACAGGCACAGGACCGGCGCTTCGCCCTGCCAGGCCGGCGGCAGGTCCGCCTTCGCGGGCGCCGCCCCGTCCGGCGTCGGGTTGTTCGCCAGCTCGCGCCGCTCCGGCGCCGGGGCCAGCGCGGTGTCGTCGGGCTGCGCCGGCTTGGTCTTCGGGGCCACGTCGTCGTGTCCCTTCAGCTCGTCCACCAGGGCCTTGATGGTGTGCTTCACGTGCTCAAGCTGCCCATGGGTCAGCACGCCGCGCTGGCTGTCCTTGGCCGCGAGCTGCAGGCCCTTCAGCGCCACCTCGTCGTAGTAGGTCGAAAGCGACCGCTGCTTCAACGTCCGCTCCGCCTCCTCCTGTACCTCGTCGGGGTCGCCGGCAAGCAGGCGCTGGTAGAAGTTCTCCACCGGCGTCAGCGCCGGGGTGTCGCCCAGCATCACGTCCAGGAACTCCAGCCGGTCAACATGGCGCCCCAGCACCACGAGGCACAGCGTCAAGGGCGTGGACAGGATCAGGCCGACGGGACCCCAGATCCATGACCAGAAGATCGCCGCCACGATCACCGAGAACGGCGACAGCCCGGTGCTGTGGCCGTACACCATCGGCTCGACGGCCTGGCTGGTCACGCCCTCCGTGACGAGGAACAGCCCCAGGGTCCAGAGCGGCATCGACCACCCGGGCGCGACCGCGGCGGCGAGGGCCACCGGCAGCAGCGCCGAGATGAGCGCGCCGATGTAGGGCACAAAGCGCAGCAGCGCCGAAAGGATGGCCCAAAGCACCGGGTTCGGCACGCCGATGAAGAACAGGCCGATGCCGATCAGGCAGCCGAAGCCAGTGTTGATGCAAAGCTGGGTGATGAAATACCGGCTGAGCCGCCGTCCGCCGTCGTCGATGGCCACCGTCGCCCGGTGCAGGTCGGTGGTGCCGAACAGCCGGATCAGCCGGTCGCGCAGATCCTCCTGCTGCAGAAGCGCGAAGATCGCCACGATGAACACGATGCCGAACGTCGCGAGCGGCGACAGCACGGGCGACAGGTAGCGCCGGGCAAGTTCGAGCGGCGAGGAGGTTGACGGCAGGGCGTTGGACGTCGGCGCGGCCTGCGGCGCGGCGGGCGCTTGCGGCCCTTCCAACGCGTTGGCCGCGGGCGTTCCGGCGCGGTTGCCGATCTTCTCCGTGAACGCCGAAAGCCGGCCGACCGTGACCCGGCGAATCGTCGCGACCTTGTTCTCGATGGTTTGCGCGTACTGCGGCAGGTTGGTGGTGAGTTCGGCCAGTTGCGAGCCGATCACGCCGCCTATGGCGAGGATGAGGCCTACCGCGAGCAGCACGGCGAGCAGCACCGACGGCACCCGGCCGAGCCGCAAGTGCCGCAGCAGCCCGACCAGCGGGGCGAGCACGAAGGCCAGCAGCAAGGCCAGCGTGATCGGGACCAGCACTTCCCGGCCGAAGTACAGCGTGGCCACGGTCATGACGAACAACGTCATGCCGCGGGACGAGTCGGCCACCGGCGCGGACCCGACCTCCGCGGCCGGCCGTGGCGGCGCCGCGGTGTCGAGCGGGAAGCTGGTGTCAGGCATTGCGGGCGGTGCTCCGGGCCGCCTTGGACGCCCCATATCCATAGGCGAGGGCCGCGATGCCCAGGACGAGGCCGACGGCCAAGACCGGACGCCACGCGCTGCGCCGCCGGGGCGGAGGCGGGGGCGCGGCCCGGACAGCCTCGGCGGGCGCACGCCCGGCTAGCCGCTGCACCAGGCTGACGAGGGGTTGGCCGTACTCCGCGGCCAGCGTGGCGTAGTCGAGCAGCATCCGCAGGCCGGCGCCCGCTTCTTGCTGCGCCGCCTCCACGGCGGGCTTGGCGCTGTCCGGCAGCAAGCCTTGCAGCTGCTCCTTCAATTGGTTGGCCTGCCGGCTATGGGCCAGGGCGCTGATGGTGCTGCGAGCGGACATGGCGGCGTTCCTTGTTCGACGGTTGAAGGGAAGCGCGCCAGGAGGCTGGACAGTTGCACGGGACGCCGCAGCGGCTTGTCACATCGTGGCGTTGGTTTGGGGCGGCGGGCCGGGCCGGAAAACCAGGGTCGCGACAAACCCCAGGGTCGTGACAAATTTTCGTGCCGAGTCCGAACACAGGCGAACCAAACGCCGCTTGGCTGGTTGAAAGCATCCGGAAACGGCTCCGGCGTCCAATCGCCGATGTGCTCGACAATGATCCAGGGAGTTCCATTTTGCATAAAGCCGTCCTGACAGCCTTTGCCGCCACGGTGCTGAGCGCCGGGCTGATCGCCGGCCCGGCGCTGGCCCAATCCGGCGCGACGCAGTCTCCGCCCTCGCCCAACTCCAGCAACAGCGCGCCGGAACCTTCGAACAGCCTCCCCTCCGGCGCCGCCACGGCGTCGCCGGGCGCCGCGCCGACCGGCGTCGTCGGCGGCACCAGTGCGGGAGGCTCGCCGAGCGCCTCGCCGAGCGGGGCCGGGCAAAGC
>CAXTUQ010000658.1:658-3375 GCA_964247405.1 uncultured Acetobacteraceae bacterium | reverse complement strand
ACCGTCCGCCCGGTCGGCCACCACCAGCGCCGCGGCCGCGTTTAGCACCACGATGTCCCGGTACGGCCCGGCCTCGCCGTCCAGCAGCGCCCGAAGCGCCGCCGCGTTGTCCCGCGCGTCCCCGCCCCGCAGGTCGTCCAAGGTCGCCCGCGCGACGCCCGCTTGCTCCGGCATCACCTCGAATTGCCGGATCTCGCCGTCGCGCAGTTCGGCGACCGAGGACTGGGTGGTGGTCGTCAGCTCGTCCAGCCCGTCATGGCCGTGCACGATCCAGGCCCGCTCGCTGCCGAGCACGCGCAGCACCTCGGCAAACGGCACCAGCCATCGTGGCGCGAACACGCCGAGCAGTTGGCGCCGGGTCCCCGCCGGGTTGGACAGTGGTCCCAGCAAGTTGAAGACCGTGCGCGTGCCCAGCTCGCGCCGGGCCGGGCCGGCGTGGCGCGTGGCGCCGTGGTGCGCCGGCGCGAACAGGAAGCTCACCCCCGCCTCCTCGAACGCCCGGCCCACCGCGTCCGGCGGCGCATCGACGTTGACGCCCAGCGCCTCCAGCACGTCCGCCGCGCCGGACTTCGACGACAGCGCCCGGTTGCCGTGCTTCGCCACCGGCACGCCGCATCCGGCGGCGACGAGCGCCACCGCGGTCGAGATGTTCAGCGTCTGCGCCCCGTCGCCGCCCGTGCCACAGGTGTCGATGGCGCCCTCCGGCGCGTGGACCCGCAGCATGTGCCCCCGCATCGCGCGGGTGGCGCCGACGATCTCCTCGACCGTCTCGCCGCGCACGCGCATCGCCATCAGCAGGCCGCCAATCTGGGACGGCGTGGCCGCCCCCTCCATGATGACGTCGAACGCCGCCTCGGCCTGCTCCGCGGTCAGCCGTGCGCCGCCGGCGAGCAGGGCCAGGGTCGGACGAAGTGCATCGCTCATGCCGCCCCCCGCTCCGGCACCCCCCGCTCCGGCACGAGGTCGAGGAAGTTGCGCAGCAGCGCATGACCCGCCTTCGTCTCAATGCTCTCGGGGTGGAACTGCACGCCGTGCACGGGCAAGCTCTGGTGGCGCAGCCCCATGATGAGGCCGTCCTCCGTCCAAGCATTGACGTGCAGCACGGCGGGCAGGCTGTTGCGGTCCACGATCAGGCTATGGTAGCGCGTGGCCGGGAACGGGTTGGGCAGCCCGGCGAACAGGCCCGTGTCGTCGTGGTGGATCAAGCTGACCTTGCCATGCAGCGGCGCCGGGGCGCGGACCACCTTGCCGCCGTACGCCTGGCCGATCGCCTGGTGGCCCAGGCAGACGCCGAGCACCGGGCAAGCCGCCGCCGCCGCCTCGATCAAGCCGAGCGAGATGCCCGCCCGGTCCGGGTCGCACGGCCCGGGCGAGATCACCACGGCGTCGAGGCCGAGCGCCAAAGCCTCCGCCGGGGTGAGCGCGTCGTTGCGGATCACCTTGACCTCGGCGCCAAGCTCGCCAAGACGGTGGTACAAGTTGAACGTGAAACTGTCGTAGTTATCCAAAAGAAAAAGCCGTCGCGTCGCGACAGGTTCGACTGCCTGCCAGTCAGCGTCCGATTGCGCGCCGAATCCGGTGCTGGCAAGCGGACGGTCCGCCAGCAAGCCTTCGGAGGCGGCGGTCATGCTGCGGCCTCCGGGAGATAGCTCATGCCACGGTTGAACGAAGCCAGGTTGCCCGCTTTGTTCTCCAGCACGCGCTTGAGGCTCATGCTTTCCGCGCCGTAGTCCTCGATCTGCAGCTTGCCATGCTGCGGCACCACGCCCTTCTCGAAGAACACGATGCGGTGCGCGATGAAGCCGCGGGCGTTTGGATTGCTGAAGGCGTAGTCGCACGGCATGAGGACCAGCAGGCTCCGCTGCGTCCAGTTCGAGCTACGGTAGCGGTGCTCGAATTCCAGGATGGCGTACTTGCCGAGGTCATGCTTGGTGGCCGTCACCTCAAACCTTTGGCCATATTCATCCGTGAACTGACCCTTGGTCACGTCTGCCTCGCCATCAGGTTTCAGGAAATAGCCCCATTCGCCGAGGTTGCGGACATCGCCGAGGTACTCGGTGGCAAGCGCAGGCGGTGCATCGACGTAGATGGCGCTGGTCTGGATCTCGAACCGGCCCTGCACGGCGCGGTCATGGCCGGCCCTGCGCTCCAGCGCACCCTTCAGCGACCGGATTTCGGCTGTGTGCACCCAATGAATGCCCTGCATCAGCATCGGCGTGCGGCGCTCCGGGCCGATGAAGCTGAGCCAATGGAAATAAACGCCTGGCTCGTCGGACCCGAGATAGCTCGGCGGGAACAGCAAGGCCGGATAGCACTGGAAGTATTCGCCGTACTTGTAGCCGCAATGCCACTCGACGCCGCCGAAGCTCGGCGTCTCGATGGGACGGGCATGGTAGAACAGGTCGTGCTGGTAGCCCGAGGCCGTGCCGCGCCAGGTGTTGTCGTCCATCTGCTCGATCATGCGGCTGTAGAGCGTCCACTCATCCAGGTTGCGCAGATCGCGGACGTAGTCGGACGCGTCCTTCATCTTCGTCGCGATGTAGGTCGAGGTGGCGAAGGTGTTGCTCTCCATTTCGGTCTGACTCCCTGCTAGTTGGCTGCGATGACCGGGAAGCTCAGGCCTTCCTGCCGCTGGCCCGCCTTGGCCACGCGCAGCCCCTCGTTGCGCCCGTTGGTCGGCGCGACCTGGTCCGCGTCGATCAGCACGTCGAGGATGA
>CAXTUQ010000658.1:0-648 GCA_964247405.1 uncultured Acetobacteraceae bacterium | reverse complement strand
GGCCAGGCCGGCCTCCAGCTCGTCCTCGCTGCCCACGCGCAGGCCCTCGGCGCCCATGGCACGGGCCAGCATGGCGAAATCGGTGGGCGGGAAGGTGGCGTCGGCGCAGCCCGCCATGTCAAGCGCGGCCATGCCCTGGTAGCACATGTTGTAACGGCCGTCGTTGAGGATGATCCAGACCGCCGGCAGGCCCTGCTTGGCCGCGGTGTTGACCTCCATGTTCATCAGCATCGCGCCGTCGCCGACGATCGCCACCGCCTTGCCGCCGCGGCCCAGCGCCGCGCCCAGCACGCCGGTCGCCGCGTGGCCCATGGAGCCGATGTTGGTGCTGACGCGGTACCGCCCCGGTTGCGCGAAGCGCAGGTAATGCGTGGCCCAGGTGAAGGAGTTGCCGGACTCGGCCAGCACCACGGCGTCCGAGCCGTCCACGACCACGCGCTGGAACGCCGACATCAGCGCGCTCGGGCGTACCAGGCCCGCGCCGCCCGGCGTCGGGTGGCTGGGGTGCGGGCGCGGCAGCGACGGCGCGGGCGCCTTGGCGGGCGCGGCCGGCCAGGCGTCGAGCAAGTCGGCCAGGAAGTCCCCGGCATCGGTCTGCACGCCGTAGGTCTCGACGTGCGGATAGGCGACGCCAGGCACGGCGGGGTC
>CAXTUQ010000657.1:0-3380 GCA_964247405.1 uncultured Acetobacteraceae bacterium | reverse complement strand
GGCCGAGGCGCCGCCCCGCCGGCACGCCGGCACCTGCCGGCACGTCGGCGTCGCGCGGCGTGAGCAACCGGCCGAACAGCCGCCCGGCCAGCCGCGACGCATCGTCCATCACCGTGTAGAACGACGGCACGAACACCAGGGACAGCAGAGTCGAGACGATCAGCCCGCCGATCACGCCGATGGCCATGGGGGAGCGGAACTCGCCCCCGTCGCCCACGCCCAAGGCGCTCGGGATCATGCCGGCCACCATGGCGATGGTGGTCATCACGATGGGCCGCGCCCGCTTGCGCCCGGCGTCGATGATAGCGTCGGCGCGCCCCATGCCCTCCGCCCGCCGCTCGATGGCGAAATCGACCAGCATGATGGCGTTCTTGGTCACGATGCCCATGAGCATCAGCACGCCAATCACCACCGGCATGCTGATCGGCTCTCCCGTCAGCAGCAGCGCCAGGATGACGCCCCCGAGGCTCAGCGGCAGGGACAACAGAATGGTGACGGGCTGGAACACGTTGCGGAACAGCAGGACCAGCACGCCCAGCACCATCACCAGTCCGGCGCCCATCGCCAGGCCGAAGCTCGCGAATACCTCCGACATGATCTCGGCGTCGCCGCCGTTCTGGATGCGCACGCCGGGCGGCAGGGCCTTCGCCTGCGGCAAGGCGTAAACCTCCTTCAAGGCCGCTCCCAGCGCCAGGCCCCGGGCGAGGTCGGCGCCCAGCACGACCCGGCGCACCCGGTCATAGCGTTCGACACTGGCCGGCCCCTGACCCAGCTCGACATCGGCCACCGCCAGCAGCGGCACCGGCAGCCCCGTGGCGCCGGTGACGGTCAGCGCCTGGAGGGCGTCGAGGTCGCCGCGCAGCGCCGTGTCCACCTGGACGCGGATCGGGATCAGCCGGTCGCCCGCGCGGAACTTCGCGAGGTTCGCCGGCACGTCGCCGATGGTGGCGATGCGGACGGCGTTGCTGATCGCCTCCGTGGACACGCCGAAGCGCGCGGCCTCGTCCACCCGCGGCACGACGCGGATTTCCGGGCGGTCGGCGCCGGCGGAGGGCGCCACGTTGCCGAAGCCGGGCAGGCGCCGCATCCCGCTTTCCAGCCCGGCCACGGCGCGGTCCAGCGCGTCCGGGTCGTCGCCCAGCACCGTGACCGACAGCTCGCGCTCGCCGCGGTCGTTCACGTACCAGCCGCGCACGTCGGGCAGGCTCGCGAGGCGCCGGGTCAGCTCCGCCTCGACCTGCTTCTGGCTGCGGGCGCGGGTTTCCTTCAGCACCAGGTTGACGATCATCTTGGCCCGGCGGATTTCCTTGCCGGCGCCCGTGGGCGTCGTGCCGCCCACGACGAACACCGTCGTCACCTCCGGCACCTGCCGGAACGTGGCGGCGATGCGGTCCGTCGCCGCCCGCGTGTCGGCAAGCGTCGAACCCGGCGGCAACTCGATCGACAGCACCACGCGGCTCTGGTCCTCCGGCGGGATGAAGCCGGTGGGCAGCAGGGTCGTGGACCAGACCGACACGCCGAACGCCACGAGCCCAGCCAGCAGGGTCAGGCTGCGCCAACGCAGCGTCGCACCCAGGAACCGGGTGTAGGCGCGCATGACCCACCCGTCCTGCTCGGGGTGCGCCGCGACCGGGCGCATCAGGTAGGCGGCCATCAAGGGCGTGATCAGCCGGGCCACCAGGAGCGACGCCAGCACCGCGGCCGAGACCGTCAGGCCGAACTGCTTGAAGAATTGCCCGGCGATGCCGCCCATGAAGCTTACGGGCGAGAACACGGCGACGATGGTCAGCGTGATCGCGATCACCGCCAGCCCGATCTCGTCCGCCGCCTCCACCGCCGCCTCGAACGGGCGCTTGCCCATCCGCATGTGGCGGACGATGTTCTCGATCTCCACGATGGCGTCATCCACCAGGATGCCGGTGACGAGGGTGATCGCCAGCAGGCTGACGAAGTTCAGGGTGAAGCCCATCGCCAGCATGGCGGCGAAGGCCGGGATGATCGACAACGGCAGGGCGACGGCGACCAGCATCGTCGCGCGCCAGTTGCGCAGGAACACCAGCACCACGACGGTCGCCAGCGCCGCCCCCTCGATCAGCCCGTGCATGGCCGACAGATAACTGCCGCGGGCGGTCCGCACGCCGTCGTCGATCAGCGTGTACGTCACCTCCGGATGCGCGGCCGAGAGCTTGGCCAGGCGTGCGGCGACGGCGTTGCCCACATCGACCTCGCTGGCGCCCTTCGCCCGGTAGATCCCGAACGACACCACGGGCGTCTCGCCGTTCAGCCGGGCGAAGTCGCGCGGCTCCTCGAAGGCGTCCTCCACCTGCGCCACGTCGGACAGGCGCAGCTCCCGTCCGCCCGGCAGCACCAGGCGGGTGTCCCGCAACTGCTGCAGGCTGCGCGCGCCCGCAAGCGTCCGGATGGCCTGCTCCTGCGCGCCCACCTCGCCGCGCCCGCCGGACAGGTCGGCGCTGGTGGCGCGGAGCTGGTTGTTCACGTCGCCCGCGGTGATGCCGAGCGCCGCCAGCCGGTCGGCGTCGAGGCTCACGCGGATTTCCCGCGTCACGCCGCCGATCCGCTCCACCCGGCCCACGCCCTGCGCGCCTTGCAGGTCGCGCAGCACGGTGTCGTCCACGAACCAGGACAGCCCTTCCAGCGTCAGGCCGGGGGCGGAGGCGGCGTAGGTCTGGATGCTCTGCCCCGCGATCTCGATGCGCTCGATGATCGGCTCGTCGATGCCGCGCGGCAGGTCGGCGCGGATCTTGGACACGGCGTCCCGCACATCGTTCAGCGCGCGGTCGCTGCTGACCTCCAGGCGGAACTCGATGGCGGTCAGGCTGGTGCCGTCGGTGACGGTGGACAGCAGGTGCTTCACGCCGGTCACGGCGGCGACGGCGTCCTCGATCTTCTTGGTGACCTGCGATTCCAGCTCGCCAGGCGCCGCGCCGGGCTGGGTCACGGTGACGGAGATGACGGGCACGTCGATGTTGGGCGTGCGGGTGATCGGCAGCATGTTGAAGCCGACCAGGCCCAAGAGCGTCAGCACCGCAAACAGCACCAAGGGCGGGATCGGGTTGCGGATGGCCGCGCCCGAGATGTTGAACGCCACCGTCAGCTTCCTCCGGCCGCAGCACCCGGCTGCACAGGCGTCACCCGGTCGCCGCCGCGGATGAAGGTGCCGGACACCGATACCACCGCCTCCCCCTCGCGCAGCCCGTCCTGGATCTCCGCCAAGGACCCGGCGCGCAGCCCGACCTGCACGCGCCGCGTTTCCACCAGCCCGTCCCGCACCACCTGCACCACCGCGCCGTCCGGCTGGAACAGCACGGCGGACAGCGGGGCCAGCACGCCGTCGCGCTTCGCCACCTCGACCTCGGCCC
>CAXTUQ010000656.1:0-3380 GCA_964247405.1 uncultured Acetobacteraceae bacterium | reverse complement strand
CCATAGATCATGCCCAGCGTGACGCCGTTGATAAGCTGCTGCAAAGCGTAGGCCACCACACCCCCTTGGCCGGCGGCGCGATCGCGCCGGCGTTGCAGCAAACACGGGGCTGCGTTGCGATGCAAGCCGTGACGAGGGTGCGGCTTTGCAACGCCCGGCGACGCTGCTATAGCCGGGTCCAGTGGGCGCCTAGCTCAGTTGGTAGAGCAGCTGACTCTTAATCAGCGGGTCGTTGGTTCGAACCCAACGGCGCCCACCATCCTCAGATCGCCGTGCGCCCGATCACCGCCCAGAGCGGATCGCTGCGGCGGCCGTCGCGCAGCGTGCGGCTTTCAACAAGCGAGAACCCGGCGCGTCTGAGATATAGCTCCACGAGGCGGCATTGGTCCGGACCATCCAGCGCCTGCCAGATCGCCACCGCCTTGGTTGGGAAGCAGCGGTTCGAGAAGGTGATCGCAACCGGTGCGCCCGGGCGCAGAACGCCGGCCAGGCTGGCGAAAACCTCGGCCGGGCGCTGGAGATATTGGACCGATACGCAGACGCAGGCGGCATCGACGCTGGCGGGCGGCAAGGGCAACGCCGGGTCCGCGTTAAGGTCCTGCACGAACCAGCGGTCCAGCCGGGGGTTCGCGGCCAGTTCGCTTGCGTTCATGCCGTGGCCGATCACCTCCGCATACGTGACGTCCTCCGGCAGATGGCTGACCCAACTGGACATGAGGTCGAGCACGGTGCCCCCAACCGGCAGCACGTCGCGGTAAAGCGCTGTCACCGCGGCGATGGCGTCGTCGTCGATATGCGTGACCAGCCGGGCCTGAGCATAGAACCGAGTGTCCGGGGACGGGTCCACCTTTTCGAACGCGCCGGCCGGAAGCTCGGGAAACGGCTGGTCCATGGCGCTCAGGCCGGCTCGAAGTCGAAGCTGCCGTCCTTGGATTGCCATTGCTGCACGGTCAGCACCTTGGCGCCGCCCCGGCTTTCATGCGGGCCGTGCACCTGGCCCGGCGCGTGGGTCAGGAAGCCGCCCACGCCCATCTCCTGCCCGGCCTCGATCAAGTCGCCTTCAAGCACGTAATGCATCTCGGCACCCGCCCGGTGCCGGTGGGCGGGGATCATGCCGCCGGGCGGCAGGTGCACGATGGTGGTCACGACGCCGCGGGCCTGATCCTCATTCAAGATCTGGATGCGGAACTCGCCCTGGGCGCCCGGAATCTGGAACGGGGTCGCCTCGACATCCGCGGCGGCGAGCTTGATCGCTTGTGTGTCCATGGCCGTTTCTCCTGTGGTCCCGGTCGCAACGCGGCGCAGCATCCCGGGTTCGTGCTTCCGTGCGGGGCGCCCCCGCGGCTATGGTGTTGGATAAACCAGCAAGGGACCGTCCCGATGAACTCCAAGCATCCCGAAACCCTGGCCCTGCACGCCGGCTGGCGCTACGACCCGGCTACCAATGCGGTTGCGGTGCCCATCTATCAAACGACCAGCTTTCAGTTCGACAACGCTGAGCACGCGGCCGACCTGTTCGCGCTGAAGCAGCTCGGCAACATCTACACGCGGATCATGAACCCGACCGCAGACGTGCTGGAAAAACGGGTGGCGGCGCTGGAGGGCGGCGCTGCTGCGCTCGCGGTGTCGTCTGGGCAGGCGGCGTCAGCGCTCGCAGTGCAGAACCTGGCGCGGGTGGGCGACAACATCGTCAGCTCGACCAACCTGTACGGCGGCACCTGGAACCTGTTCGCCAACACGTTGCGCGACCAGGGGGTCGAGGTCCGCTTCGTCGATCCGGCCGATCCCGAGGCCTTCGCCCGCGCAACGGACGACCGCACCCGGGCCTACTACGCCGAGACCCTGCCGAACCCCAAGCTGGAGGTGTTCCCGATCGCCGAGGTCGCCGCCATCGGCCGGCGGTTCGGCATTCCGCTGATCATGGACAACACGGCGGCGCCGCTGCTCGTGCGCCCGTTCGACCATGGGGCGGCAGTGGTCATCTACTCGGCAACCAAATACCTGGGCGGGCACGGCACGTCGATTGCCGGGCTGATCGTCGATGGCGGCAACTTTGACTGGGCGGCCCATCCCGACCGCCAGCCGGCGCTGCACCAGCCGGATGCCAGCTATCACGGTGCCGTTTGGGTGGAGGCGGCCAAGCCGCTCGGCCCCATCGCCTATATCCTGAAGGCGCGGGTCACGTTGCTGCGCGACCTCGGCCCGGCGCTCAGTCCGTTCAACGCCTTCCAGGTGCTCCAGGGGATCGAGACAGTGGCGCTGCGCATGGAGCGGCATTGCAGCAACGCGCAGGCCGTCGTGGACTTCCTGCTGACCCGGCCGGAGGTGGCGCGGGTCATCCACCCCTCGCAACAGACCGGCACCGCGGCCGAGCGGGCGGCGCGCACCATGCGCGGCGGCTATGGCGGCCTGGTGGGGCTGGAGCTTGCCGGCGGCGCCGAGGCCGGCCGGGCGTTCATCGACCGGCTGCAGATGGTGCTGCACGTCGCCAACATCGGTGACGCGCGGACGCTCGCCATCCACCCCGCCAGCACGACGCATTCACAGTTGGAGGCGGAGGAGCAAATGGCGGCGGGCGTCAGCCCTGGCTACGTGCGCTTGTCCATCGGCATCGAGCACATCGACGACATCCTGGCCGATTTCGGCCAAGCTCTGGACGCCGTGACCGTGCGGGTGGCGGCCTGAGCCTATCCGACCCGGGCGTGGGCTGAAGCGCGGCGGCCTTCTTCGCCGGGCTTCAGTCATACGCATCAGAGAATTGGAGCGGACGACGAGGTTCGAACTCGCGACATTCAGATTGGAAATCTGACGCTCTACCAGCTGAGCTACATCCGCCTGTCGGAAGATTACCAAACGGCGCTGACGCCTGCAACGGGCCATGCGGACCGCTCCTCATCAGGCGACAGGGATCAGCGGATCAGCACGTAGTTGATAGTCAGCGGGATGGTGATGGTCGGGTCGGTGTTCTCGGCCGGCAACGGCGCCAACTGCGCGTTGCGCCAGGTGCCGACGGCGGCCATGTCGAGCCAAGGCGAGCCGGAGCGGCGCTTGATCTCGACCGATTCAACCCGGCCCAGGCGGTTCACCACGATCTGGATCTCAACCGTTCCGTCCTCGCCGCTTTGGGCAGCCTGCTGCGGGTAGTAGCGGTGCTGGCGCCAGTAAACCGCCAAGCCTTGCGCCCAGTCTGCGCCGATGTTCGCGGCGCGGATGTCGAAGAACGCCTCGCTCTTGTTGGGGCCGGTCTTCGGGGCGCCCAACGAGAAGTCGATGGCGCGCGACGACCCGGCGGCGCGGGGCGCCGGCGCGCGGGCAGCAGCCCGGCCAAAGTTCAGGTCCATCGGCGCCGCAAACGTGCCGGGCGCTGGGCGCTGCTGTGC
>CAXTUQ010000655.1:0-3384 GCA_964247405.1 uncultured Acetobacteraceae bacterium | reverse complement strand
CCCATCGGACTGCGCAACTGGGCACATGCGTCCTAATCAAAGGGATTTGGTAGAAGCTGCCATTCCGGAGTCGAGGGAGACGATCAGGATGTCTGGGGTGCTCGCTCCGGTGGGGCGATTGGCGTTAAGCTGACCGGGTGACGCGAGCGCCAAAGCCAACCAGACCAGTCGTGGGAACTGCCCCGTCAGCGGCCGCGGACAGAGGCGAGATTGTGCAGATCAAGGTTTGGCTGCATGGGATCAGCATCACCGCGCCCGCATCGGCCTCCCTCAGAATGCCGATGATCTGCTCGTCCGAAAACCGCTTCTGCTTCATCCGTCCGCCCCGTCATGGACCGGACTCTAGCTCCAGGTGGAGGAAAATACGGGGGTCAGGTCACTCGGCCTGCAATGATCGGGCGTTCCTGACCCACATCCCGTAATCCTATCTGGTGTCTTCAACCCACAATGGCTGCCTCGGAACCCGCGACGCGTGAGACGGACCCGCAATCCTCCGCTCCGGCTCACATTGGCGAGATGGGTGGGAAGCCTGTCGGCACGGATGCGGCCCCGCCTGTCAGCCCGCCAGGGTCCACGTAGCTTTGCGCCGGCAGGCAAACAGGGTTTCGTCCGTAGCTTGCCGCTTCCTCAGTTGACCACCTGAACAGCACCTGTCGCAGGGAGCTCGTTCTGGTTCTTGTTCAGGTTGAGGAGTTGGTTGACGAGGGTCAGGATCTCCAGCGTGCGGTCCTCGCAGCGAGGGTCCGCATTGCCTTGCGGGCATCCGGCAAGGTCCAGGATGCGATGCTGCCGGTCGTGGACGTGATAGGTCCGGCCCTCATAAGGGACGGAAAAGCGCGAGGTCGCGGGATCGTCGGGCGAAAGGTCGAACCGGAGCGGACGCAGGCGCGGCGGCACGCGCAGCGTGCGGCCCAGGAACTCGACCATGCCGTCCACCGACCGGAAGTGCAGCACCGTGTAGAACTCGGATGCCTGGCGGTCGGGCGTCTCGTACTCGGCATAGACCTCGCTCCTGACGCACGCCGAAGGATCGACGCTTTCCGACACTGTGGTGGCCACGTTGCCGACCGTGTTGCGGGCGACCCGGATCACTTGATACGCCTGGGTTTCCTTGGTGCCGCCATCTTGGCTGCGCACGGTGACGTCGAGCCTTCCCCGCCCGGGCTGCCCCTGGGCCGGCGCCCCGCCGCGTGCGCCGACGCAGAAGGCAATGTTGTTGGACACCGTGTAGAAGCGATAGGTCCCCGGACCTGTCCCATCCCTCCCGGACGGCGTTGCCCCGACCGGCCGCAGCGTGACGTTCGGATTCCCTGCGCCACCGAAATCCTGCAGCGTCGGCGCGTCCTTGCCGCCCACGGCGAAGGGCGGCCCGTAGGGCAACAGCAGCTTGTAGGCGTTCAGGAACAAGTAAGGGCGCGTCCAGTCGGCGATCTTGGCATCGAAGTAGCGCTCCCCGGTGTCGACCGAGCGCAGGCCGCAGTCGCGCGTCGGATCGTCGCAAGGAACGTTGTAGTAGGGCGTGATGGTGGCCCGGCCGCCCTCGTACCGGACGTCCTCGATCTTGTCCACGAACAGCTCGAGCAGCGTGTAGGGCGGGATCGCCCGATCCAGGTAGTATTTGGAACACCCGCACGTCGAGCGGCTCGTTGATGCCTTTGGTGAAGCCCTGGGTGTTCAGCGGCGCCACGTCGAAGGACGGGTTCACCTGCACGTAGGCGCCGGGCGCCACCAGGCTGCGCCCCGTCCAGTTCTTGTAGTCGCCGATGCCGAGCGGCGCGCTGAGAGAAGCCTGCGCCTGGAGCGAGCCGCGAAGGTGCGAGATGTCGCTGTAGTAGGTCGGCACCCCGTCCCGCGCGCGCAGGATGTTGGTCACGAGGGTGCTGTTGGTTTCCGCCTCCACGGCCTTGTTCGATGCGATCGCCTCGCCGCTGACGTAGGCCGCGGTGCAGCCACTGCAGCCGAGGGCGGCCAGCGAGAACAGAGCAGCGGCCAGCTTCATGGCAATCCGCTCCGGCGGTCTTGCCGCCTCAGTGGACCGCACCGGTACCAGCGGTCAAAGCAGCGCTGCCTCGGTCCGTCGCCGTTTCCGGCATGGCCAGGAACAGGGTTGCGAGAGCCGCGCAGGCGACGGCGCCCGAGGTGAGGAAGACGGCGGAATAGCCGAAATGGTCCACCACGACACCAGCCACCAAGCCGCTCAGGCTGGCGCCGATGCCCTGCACCGTGGCGACCGCGCCCTGCGCCACGTTGTAGCGTCCGGTCCCCCGCATCAGGTCGGCGACGACGAGCGGGGTGATGGCGCCGAAGATGCCCGCGCCCACGCCGTCGAGGAGCTGCACGCCGATCAGCCAGGCGGCGTCGTCGGACAGGGTGTAGAGCACGGCACGCACCGGCAGCACGGCGAAGCCCAGCAGCAGGATCGGCTTGCGCCCGAGCCGGTCCGCCGTGCGGCCCACGGCGAGGGCGACCGGCAGCATGATGAGCTGGGCGGCGATGATGCAGGACGACATCATCGCCGTCGCCCAGGTCGGATGCGCCAGCGCGAGCTTCTGGCCCACGAGCGGCAGCAGCGGGGCGTTGGCGAAGTGGAACAGCATGGCGCACAGGGCAAAAGTCACCAGCGGCCGGCACCGCAGCAGCACGCCATAGCCGGACGGCCCGGCTCCACCCTCGGCCTGCGCGGTCCCGCCGTCGAGACCGCGTGCCCGGTCCTCGTCGATGGACTGCGCCGGGATGCTCAGGACCGCGGCTCCCGCGAGCGCGGCGAAGAAGGGCACCATGAGGAACACGGCGCGCTGCAAGACGAAGTAGCCGACCGCGCCGGCCGCGGCGGCGATGGCGACGTTGCCGGCATGGTCAAAGGCGGCATTGCGCCCCAGGCGCCGGGCCAACGCCGCACGGGGGACAAGGCCCAGCGTCAAGGCCGAGACCGCCGGGCCGAACACGTCGCCAACCACGGCCATAAGCGTGTTCGCCACCAGCACCGGCCAGAACGAGGGCGCAGTGAAGATCGTGGCGGCGCCAGCGGCGAGCACGGCGAGCGCGAACACGACCGCAGCCCGCTTGGACCGCGTCGCGTCGATGGCGGCGCCGATCGGAGTCTGCGCCGCGAGACCAAGCAGGCCGCCGATCGTCGTGACCCAGCCAACCTCGGTCTGGCTCCAATGCTGCTGGGTGACGAGGAACACGTTGAGGTAGGGGCCAAGCGCGCCGCGCACGTCGGCGAGCAAGAAGTTCACGGCATCGAGCGACGCCGGGCGGAACCCGGCCTGGCTATTCCCGGTGCCGACGGCTTGCCCGGCCATGCCGGGTCAGAAGAACGAGATCAACGCGATGCCGGCGACCATGAGCGCGCCGCCGGCGATGCGCCCGAGGTTGAGGCTG
>CAXTUQ010000654.1:1828-3395 GCA_964247405.1 uncultured Acetobacteraceae bacterium | reverse complement strand
AGGCAGGGCGTGTTGGCGTCGAGCAGGGCGTGGGCCCGGGCCGCGAGCCGGGCCGCGCGCCCTGCGGCCACGGCGTCTCCGGGGCTTGCCGGCTCCCCGGCGCAGCCCATGCTGCAATCGAGGTGCAGCTTCTCGAAGCCCGCGGCGGCGTAGGCGGCGACCATTGCCTCCGCCCGGGCCATGGCGTCCCCGGGCGGCAGGTGCTTCCACGGGTTCGGTCCCAGGTGGTCGCCGCCCAGGATGACCCGGCCGCGCGGCACGCCGACGCGGTCCGCGATGCCATGGACGAAGCCGCGGAAGCCGGCCGGCGTCATGCCGGTGTAGCCGCCGTCCTGGTTGACCTGGTTGCACGTCGCCTCGATCAAGGCCGGGCCGCCATCCGCCGCGGCCTGCAGCAGCGCCGCCTCGATGACCATCTCGTGCGCCGAGCATACCGACACGATGCCCGCAGCACCCGGGGCCGCAAGTGTGGTCAAGGGGTCCGTGCTCATGCGCCCGCCCCGGCGATAAAGGCATCCAGCTCGGCAAAGCTCGACGTGCCCTCCATCGGGCCGCGGACGCCGACGGCGCGGGCGCCGCTGGCGTTGGCATAGCGCAGGCTCTCCTCGACACCGCGGCCTCGGAGGCGGCAGGTCACGAAGGTCGCGCCGAAGCAGTCGCCGGCGCCGGTCGGGTCGATCTCAACCGCCGGGAACGCTGCCATGTGCAGGGTGCCGTCCCGGTCATGGTAGTTCGCGCCCTCCGGGCCGCGCTTCACCACGACGGCCGACACGCCGAGGCCGAGGATCTCGGCGATGGCGTCCCCTTCCGAAGCGGCCTCGGTCAGCAGCGTCAGCTCCGGGCCGGACGGCAGGAACAGGTCGCATTGCCGGAGCATTGCCCCGAGCGCGTCCCGCATCCCCGGCGCGGCGAGCATCTCCTTGCGGATGTTGGGATCGAACGACACCGTCCCGCCACGCCCCTTGACGTGCCCGACGGCCTGTTCCGTCTCCGCGATGAGCTGCGGCGAGAACAGCGACGACCCCATGACGTGGACATGCCCGCAGCCGTCCAGCAGCGCGCGCCCGTCCTCGGTGATGCGCGTGTGGCCGGCGGCGCTGTGCCGGATGTTGAACACGAAGTCGCGCTCCCCAGTGTCGCGGTAGCGCACGAAGGCGGTGCCGGTCGGCTGGTCCGGATGGGTGCGTATGGCGCTGGTGTCCACCCCGTCCCGGCGCAGGCGCTCCAGGTTGACCCATCCGAAATCGTCGTCGCCCACGCAGGAGATCAGGCCGGCCGGGTGGCCCAGCCGGGCCACCTGGTCGATGAAGATCGCCGGCGCCCCGGACGGGTAAGGGCCTCGCAGCCGCACGGGCTGGCGGAACCCGGCGCCGCGGTCTTCCGCGATGATTTCGGCCACGATCTCGCCGATGGACACGATGCTGGCGGCGTCCGATCCCATCAGGCTCCCGTCCCCTTTCTTCTGCGCGCTGGCGGCTTGCCGGGTCGAAGTAGCTTGGCGGGCGCCCTGTCAGCAAGGGTGCATCGACCGGGCGCCAGCGCTGGCGCCCGGTCGATGCACCCTTGC
>CAXTUQ010000654.1:0-1818 GCA_964247405.1 uncultured Acetobacteraceae bacterium | reverse complement strand
CAGCGCGGGCGCCGCGCCGGGCGCCCGTCCATCACGGGCGCGGCAGCTTACGGACGACCTCCTGATCCGGCGGCGGCGGCTGCGGGGGCGCGGCCGGCGGCACGCGCCGTAGGATGGCAGGTTCCGCCCGGCCCGGCTCCTGCGGCGGACGCGCCGGGCGCTGGCGCGGCGTCGCCGGAATGGTCCTGGCAGCCCCCACGGCCTCTTGCACCGCCTGAACGGCCTCCTGACCGCGCTTCCGGTCGTCCAAGCGCCACGCGGCCAGCAGCTCCGCCCGCAGGCGCCACAGCCGGTCGTTCTCCAGGTTCTCCGCGCGGCCGAGCAGCGGCAGAAGCGTTTCGAGCGCCTTGGCGACTCCCGCGCCGCCTCGCGTCAGGTCGCACGACCGCGGGATTTCGAACGCTTCCAAGCGGGCGACAGCCTGGCGCGCTGCGAGGAGAAGCGCTTGGCGGTTCGCGGCGGTGTTGCGCACGACCGGGCCGGCGTCGCCGTCGATCTTGCCGGGCGGCGGCGGCGTTGCAAGGGCATGGACGGCGTCCTTGGGCACCGCGGCGGCCTCGACGCCGTCGTTCAGCTCGGCGGCGCCCTCCACCACGGCGGCTTCGGGCCAGGTTCCCGCCCAAGGCAGCGGCCAGCATACACCGTCGCCGGGCGCGGAACGGCGGAAGCCGATGAACAGGCCTTGCGCGTGAGCAGGCCCGAGCGCCGCGACGTAGTACTCAGCCATCGTGTCCCCCGCCGGCACAACTCAGGGAGCCTATGCCGTTCGGAGGCCGCAGCGCCAGCCTCACGTCCCAATTATGAGGCTGGCGCCGGCGCCATGTCCGGTCACGAAAACCGTGGCAGCACGCGCCTTATGTCGTCGCGGGCACGCGGGGCGCTGGGGCGGCGTCGGTGGTCATGAACGACCCGCCGCCTGTCCTCAAGCTCGGGCCGCCTGCTGCCGCGCGGACCGGCGCCTCGCCGCGGGACACGTCCAGCAGCGGGAACAGCAGCTCGGCCACCCGGTACGCCTCCTCCAGATGCGGGTAGCCGGAGGCGATCACCGTGTCGATGCCGAGCGCCTGGTACTCGCGGATGCGCGCGGCCACCGTGGCCGGGTCGCCGACCAGGGCGGTGCCGGCGCCGCCGCGCACCAGGCCCACGCCGGCCCACAGGTTGGGCGCAACTTCCAGCCGCTCGCGCGAGCCGCCGTGCAGGGCGGACATGCGGCGCTGGCCCTCGCTGTCGCTTTCGGTCGCCAGCTTGCGCTGCGCGGTGGCGATGGTCTCGTCGGACAAGTGGCTGATCAGGCGCCGGGCCGCGTCCCAGGCCTCGCCCTCGGTTTCCCGGACGATCAGGTGCAGGCGGATGCCGTAGCGCAGCGTCCGCCCATGCGCCGCGGCGCGTTGCCGGATGTCGGCGATCTTCTCCGCGACCGCAGCCGGCGGCTCGCCCCAGGTCAGGTAGGTGTCGGCCTGCGCCGCCGCCAGTGCGTGCCCAGCCGGCGAGGACCCGCCGAAGTAGATCGGTGGATGCGGCACCTGTACCGGCGGGAACAGGATTCTGCCGCCATGGGAGGACAGGTACTTGCCGGAGAACTCCACCGTTTCCCCGGCCATCATCGCGCGCCAGATCTGCAGGAACTCGGCCGCGTGGGCGTAGCGCTCGTCATGGCCAAGCGTCAGCCCGTCGCCGGCGAGGTCGGCCGGGTTGCCGCCGCAGACGAGGTTCACCATGGTGCGCCCGCCGCCTATGCGGTCGAGCGCCGAATACTTCAGCGACGCCTCCCCCGGCAGCGTCAGGCCTGGGCGCAGCGCCACCAGGAAGCGCAGCCGC
>CAXTUQ010000653.1:0-3400 GCA_964247405.1 uncultured Acetobacteraceae bacterium | reverse complement strand
GACGACGCGGGCCGGCCGTGCCGCGGCGGCGAGCCGCCCGCCCTTGATGGCCGACAGGTGCTTGCGGACCGCGTTCATCTCGCCGATGGCGGCGCCGCTCGCCAGCAAGGCCCGGTTGACCAGCCCGGCATCCGCGAGCGTCAGGCCCGGCGCCGGCAGCTCCAGCAGCGCCGACGCGCCGCCGGACATCAGCGCGACCACCAGGTCGTTCGACGACAGGCCCTCCACCGCCGCCAGCACGCGGCGTGCGCCCGACTCGCTGTTGGCGTCGGGCACCGGGTGCGACGCTTCCAGCACTTCGATGATGCGTGTCGGCACGGCGTGGCCGTAGCGGGTGACGACGACGCCGGTCATCGGCACGTCCGGCCAGGCGTCTTCCAGCGCCGCCGCCATCACCGCGGCCGACTTGCCGGCGCCGACCACCACGACTCGGCCGGCCGGACGGTCCGGCAGGTGCGCCGCCAGCACCCGGCGCGGATCGGCGCTGGCGACGGCCGCATCGAACATTGCCCGCAGCGCAGTGCGGGCCTGTGCATCGTCCCACGGCATCGGCGCTCTCTTCCCGGATGGCCAGGGTACTATGGACGCAGCTTTGCCGTCCCGCCAAGCCGCCTCCATCTCACCGACGGTTTCATCGACTTGGGCTCATCGACTCGGGCGGGGGATGGCACGCCGGCGGTCGGCACGCCATATCCGGGCCCACATGCTCGACCGAACAGGGGTTCCCACGATGACCGCACCCACCATGGACGACACGACCCGCACCGAGCTGGAGGCCGCCGCGTTCCGCCGGCTGGTGGCGCACCTGCGGGAGCGGACGGATGTGCAGAACATCGACCTGATGACGCTTGCCGGGTTCTGCCGCAACTGCCTGTCCCGCTGGTATCGCGAGGAGGCGGAGGCCCGGGATCTGCCGTTGTCCGACCCCGAAGCGCGGGAGATCGTTTATGGCATGCCCTACAAGGAATGGCAGGCGCGGCACCAGGCCGAGGCCACGGCGGAGCAGAAGGCGGCCTTCGCCCAAGCCAACGCAGCGTCCAACCCGGCGCATTGACCCCGACTCCCTGCGCCGCTAAGCCCCGCCCCTGACCATCATGGAGGGGGCGCGATGGCCCTGGACAGCACCGACAACCTGGACGACAACCCGCTGGACGAGGGCAAGGCTAAGGAAGCCCAGGTCGGCGGCATCGCGGCCGACCGGCTGCGCAGCCTTATCGAGCGGATCGAGCGGCTGGAAGAAGAGCGCAAGGCGCTCGGCAGCGACATCAAGGACATCTTCGCCGAGGCGAAGTCGGCCGGCTTCGACGTGAAAGTGCTGCGCCAGATCATCCGCATCCGCAAGCAGGAGCCGGCGGAGGTGGAGGAGCAGGAGTCGCTGCTGGACGTGTACCGCCGCGCGCTCGGGATGTGATCTCGCACCCGGTGCTGATCGGCCGCAACCAACCGGGGGATGCATGAACCAGCCGCAGGGTGCCGGGTTCACCGCCGTCTCGATTGCCGCGGTGAACGACCCTGCGGCGCTCGCGCTCAGCGTGGCCCACGCCAAGCCGGCGAGCGTGCCCCGCCGGGCCGATTCCGCTGGCCGGCCGATCAAGCCGCAACGGGCGGTTTCAGTCCATTTTCCCAAGGCGGCGGGGTCGTCGCTCAAGGCCCAGTTCGAAGCCTTGCTCGGCGACCAGGTGCTGTTTGACTACGGCCATGACCCCCTCGTCGTCCCGGACCGGCAAGCCATCGCGTTCCCGGCCGGGAAGCGGCTGGTCCACGGGCATTTCCACCCTTCGCGCTACGATCCCACGGAAGGGTATTGGCTGACCTTCCTGCGCCACCCCGTGGACAACCTGTTTTCGATCTACTTCTTCTGGATCGACTTGCCTGAACCCGGCCACGGCGTGCACGCCCGGTTCCTTCGCGAACGGCCCTCGGTGCTGGAGTTCGCGGCGTATCCGGGCATTTCCACCCTCATGTCGGAAACCTATTTCGGCGGCTTCGACATGCGCCGGTTCGACTTCATCGGCTTCCATGAAACCCGCGCCGCCGACCTCGGGCGGCTCGGGGCCGACCTCGGCCTTTCCCTCGCCGCCGCAACCCATGAGAACAGGACGGCGGACACGGCGGAGCGGCAGGAAATGAAGGCGGACCCTGCGCTCCGGCGTCGAATTGCCGACCTGCTCGCCGCCGATGTGGCGTTCTACAACCGCCTGCGGCGCTGAACCCTTCGGCGTCAACCAGCCCGCTTCGACTTCTCTCCGCCCCGGTGTATCCGCAGCACCTGGGCGCGGCGGATTTTCTGGCTCGGGGTGAGCAAACCGTTCTCAATCGTGAAGGGCGGCACCAAGCTGTGCCGGCGGATGCGCTCGGTTGTGGACAGGCGGGCGTTGACCCGCGTCACGGCGGCGCTCACGCCCGGTGCGTCGCTCCCTTCGGCCGGGACCAGCAGGGCGGAGAGCGCGGCCTGACCGTCCCCGAACACCACGGCTTGCAGGATTTCCGGCTCCCGCATCAGCAATTCCTCAAGGCGTGCCGGGGACACGTTCTCGCCGCCCGACAGGATGATGATGTCGCGCTTGCGGTCCGTGAGGGTCAGCAAGCCCTGCGCGTCGATCCGCCCGAGGTCGCCGGTGTGCAGCCAGCCGTCCCGGATCGTCTCGGCGGTGGCGGCAGGCTGGCTCCAGTAGCCATCCATCACCAGCTCGCCGCGCACCAGGATCTCGCCATCCTCGGCGATCCGCAGGTCCACGCCCTGCAGCGGGCGGCCCACGCTGCCGATCTCGGGGTCGTCCGCCGAGTTGGCGCTGATCACCGGTCCGGCCTCGGTCTGGCCATAGCCCTGCATCACCACGGGGCCGAGCGCGCGGAAGAAGCGGCCGATCTCCGGATCAAGGCGGGCGCCGCCGGAGATCGCCGCGCGGAACCGTCCGCCGAACCGGGCGCGCACCGGGCGCAGCGCCAGACGGTCCAGCAGCGGCCCAGCGATGCGGTCGGCGAGCGTCGTCCCCCCCTCGACCCGGCGCAGCCCGGCGGCGAGCGCCCGGTGGAACAGCGCCTGCTTCCATGCCGGCTGCCGCCCGACCTGCTGCAGGACGCGGGCGCGGATCAGCTCAAGGACGCGCGGCACCACGGCCATGATCGTCGGCCGCACCGCCAGCATGTCCGCGGCCAGATGCTCGACCCCGCGGCTATAGACGATCTCGGTCCCGAGGCTCGGCAGGAAGAACTGGCCCACCGTGTGCTCGAAGCTGTGCGACAGCGGCAGGAAAGACAGGTAGGTCTCGTCCCGGAGCCGCAGCGGGCGCACCAACTCGAAGGCGCCCCGGCAGTTGGACAGGATCGCCCGGTGCGGCAGCATGACCCCGCGGGGCAGGCCGGAGGTGCCGCTGGTGTAGATCAGGCAGGCGAGGGC
>CAXTUQ010000652.1:0-3403 GCA_964247405.1 uncultured Acetobacteraceae bacterium | reverse complement strand
GTGCACGGCGGCCAGCGCCGCGCCGGACAGCGCCGCGAGCGCCGTCAAGGCCAGCATCCAGCGCGCTGCCCGGCGCGGCAGCGCCAGCGCCAGCAGGCCGAGGGCGATGGCCACGCGGTAGGGCCAGCGCTCCCACAGGCACAGCGCGCAGGGCACGAGGCCCAGGAAGCGCTCCGACGCCAGCGCGCCGCCCAGCGCCGCGGCCGACGCCAGGACCGTGGCCCAGGCGGCGCCGCGGGCATCGAACAAGGATATGCGGGATGGAACCATGGCCGCGATATGGCGCACATGCCCCCTTGGAGCAATCGCGCCCGCGCCGTACCGTGCCGCCTTCCGCAAGGGGAGAACAGCGATGCGCAAGCTTCTGGGCCGGGCCAATTCCAGCAACGTCATGAAGGCCGTCTGGCTGCTGGAGGAGCTGGGCCTGCCGTATGAGCGCACGGACGTGGGCGGCCCGTTCGGCGGCACCGACACGCCGGAGTACCGCGCCATGAACCCGAACGGCGTCGTGCCCACGCTGGTGGAGGACGACTTCGTGCTGTGGGAAAGCAACGCGGTGATCCGCTACCTGTGCGCTGCGAACGCGCCGGGCAACGCGATGTGGCCGGACGACCTGCGCGCGCGCGCCAGCATCGACCGGTGGTTGGACTGGCAGCAGACGACGCTGAACCGGCCGCAATCGACGGTGTTCCAGGGCCTGGTCCGCACGGCGCCGGAGCGGCGCGATCAGGCCGCCATCGCCGCCGCCACGGCCGAGGCCGCGCGGTGCTGGACCTTGCTCGACGGCATCCTGTCGAAGGTGCCCTTTGTCGCCGGCCCGGTGTTCACGCTGGCGGACATCGCGCTGGGCGTGCACGTGCACCGCTGGTTCTCCTTCGACCTGGCCCGGCCGCCGCAGCCGCATTTGCGCGCCTGGTATGACCGCCTGCTGGCCCGGGCGGCCTATCAGGCGCATGTCGCGCAGCCGATGAGCTGAGGCCGCATTCAAACGGGTGTTTTACCCGGCTGGATGCAGGCTTAGGCGCTGAGCAGGGTAGCGGTCGGCCCTGCTGAGCTACCTGCGGACGAGGCGGCGTAAGCCTTGAGCGCCCCGGCGAGCTGATCGAACAGGCTGCCGGATCGGTTGGCCGGGGCGCTGGCCGGGGCAGAGCCGGCAGCCGCGTCCGTGCTGGCAGCCGCGTCCGTGCTGGCCGTCGCGGAAGGTGCGGCGTGCGCCTTGTGCCCATGATGGTGGCCGCCATGGCCGCTCACCTTGGACAGATCGCCGGACAGCGTTTTCAGGTCGGACTGCACGTTTGACGATGGGTCAGCCGCCGCGGCGGGGCTGGGCGTCGCGCTGCTCGCGTCGGCCGAGACAGCCGAGTTCGAAGCGCCGCCGGCTTGAAGGTCGATGAGCAACGCCTTGAGGTCGGTGATCACCTTTGCAGACGCGCTGCTCACGCCGCCTGCTCCGGCGGCGCCTGTAACCGCTCCGTCCGGCGGAGCGCCCGGCGGCGCGTTCTTGGGCGGGGACGCGGCCGTGCCGTTGGCTGCGCTGCTGCTGGCGGCCTGCTTCGCCCGGCTTTCCCTGAGGACTTGCCAGGCTTGGGAGGCGTCGCCTCCAATCGAACTGATGGACATGCAGTTTCTCCTGCGCGGGATCGCGCACCGAACGTCCATGCAAGCCTCGTTCCACCATCAATATGAGAACATGCGTGCCGCGTCCGGGCCAGGCGCTCGGCACAACATGCCGGGCGGCAAACCGAGCCGGGGGCTACTCGTCCTCGTTGGCTCCATGCCGACGCGCCTCGATCTCCTCCAGGTCAAGCTCGCCTTCCAACGTATGCAGCACGGAGTCGTGGATCTCGCCCGCCCGGTGCAGCCGCAGCACTTCCTCGCGCCCGGCCGCCACCGCCGTCAGCACCGCGGCGAAGTGCGCCCGCTTCTCGCCGATCAGCCCGCCATCCGCCTCGCTGAACCGGGCGGCGGCGCGGGCGCGGTAGCCGTATTGCTCGACAAGGCGCGGATGCCGGTGCGTGCCGTCTTCGCCCAGGGAATGCCGCTCGACCGCAGCAAGCTCCGCTTGGGCCACGCGCGCCCGGGCCTCGGCCTCCGGCAGCGTGCTGCGTTGCGGCGACCTGAACTCGCCGAGGCGGAACGCGCGGACCAGCGGCGCAAGCGTCGCGCCCTGCACCAGCACCGTCACCAGGATCACCAGGAACGTCGTCGCCAGGATGAAGTCGCGGCCGGGGAACTGGTCGGGCAGCGACAATGCCGCCGCCAGGCTCACCACGCCCCGCATGCCGGCCCAGCCCATGATGAACGGCACTGCGGGTGGCGGAAATGGGTCCCGCCGCCGCAGCGACGGCAGCAGCAGGCGCGGCAGATAGGTGGCCGGGAACATCCAAACGAACCGGCTCAGCACCGTCACCCCCACGATGGCGCTGGCCGGAGGCAACAGCGTCAGGATCGGCTCCGAGCCTTCGCCCAGCCGCGTCAGCACGCCGCGGAGCGACAGGCCGATCAGGATGAACACGAGCGATTCCAGCACGAACTCGACGACGCCCCACACGGCCCGTGCCTGCAGCCGGGTGGCGGCGCTCAAGGTGGCGTGCTGCCGCCAGCCGACCACCAGCCCGCAGGCGACGGTCGAGAGCACGCCGGACACGTGGATCGCCTCGCCGCCGATGTAGGATGCCCAAGCCGCGAGCAGGCTGCCGATGATCTCAAGCCGCGGCTCCCGCAGCCGCGCCAGCAGGACCGTCGTGGCGAAGCCGAAGGCGATGCCCACCGCGACGCCGCCGGCCGCGAGCACGCCGAACGACAGCGCCGCCTCGCCCGCGCTGAACACGCCGGTCAACCCGGCCGCCACCGCAAAGCGGAACAGCACGAGGCCGGTCGCATCGTTCACCAGGCTTTCGCCTTCCAGCAGCACCACCACGCGGCGCGGCAGCGATACCCGGGCCAGCACCGCCTTGGCGGCGACGGCGTCGGGCGGCGAAACGATGGCGCCCAACGCGAAGCAGGCTGCCCACGGCAAGGACGGCACGGCCCAGTGCGCAACGACGCCCACGACCGCCGTGGTGAACGCGACCGCGCCGACCGCGAGCTGCGTGATGATGCGCAGGTCGGAGCGAAAGTCCCGCCAGGAGGTGAAGAACGCGCTGGCCATCAGCAGCGGCGGCAGGAACAGCACCAGGGCGAGGTCGGGATCAAGCTCGATGTCCGGCATGTGCGGGATCAGCGCCAGCACGATCCCGCCGAGGATCAGCGCCGCGGCCGGCGGCATGCGCAAGCGCCGGGCCAGCAGCTCAAGCCCGACGATGGTGGCCAGCAGCAGCAGGACCAGCTCGAATTGGGCGACGGGGGCGGTCATGTCGCGTATTCGCCGAGCCGGTCGGCCGCCGCCTCCGCCGCCCAATTC
>CAXTUQ010000651.1:0-3423 GCA_964247405.1 uncultured Acetobacteraceae bacterium | reverse complement strand
TGGGGCGGCGGGCGGCGCAGCAGCGGATGGAGGGGGTGATCCAGGCCCTGCCCCGGTTCCGCGACCACCACGTGCGGGAGCCTGGCCCGCCGCCCGAGCGCGTGCTGGTCGTCGACGAGGCGCAGCGCTGCTGGACCGCGGCGCACGCAGTCGGCAAGACCCGCAACCGCCCGGTTCCGCTGGGCACCTCGGAGGCCGGCCACCTGCTCGACATCATGGCCCGGCGTCGGGACGGTGCGGTGATCGTCTGCCTGCTCGGCGGCGGGCAGGAAATCCATGACGGCGAGGGCGGCATCGCCGAGTGGGGCCGGGCGCTGGCCGAGCGGCCGGCGTGGCACGCCGTCGCGCCCTCTGACGCCATGCGGGCCGAGGACCCGCGCCAGCGCCTGCTGCCCGGTCCGGCCGTGGCGGTCGATGACCGGCTGCACCTGAGCCAGCCTGTGCGCAGCGTGCATGCCCCGTCCGCCGCGGCCTGGGTCGCGGCGATGCTGTCCAACCAGCCGCTCCAGGCGAACGGCATCGCTCAGGCCATGGACGGCCTGCCGTTCCGGCTCACGCGGTCGCTGGACGCGATGCGCCGGGCGCTGCAAGCGCGCGGCACACGCCAGTCGGGGTTGCTGGCCAGTTCGCACGCCCGGCGGCTGCGGGCGGAGGGCTTGGGCAGCGTGCTGCCGCACCAGGACGAGGACGCGGTCGCCCGCTGGTTCCTCGACCGCTGGCCGGACATCCGCAGCGCCGACGCGCTGGAGGTCGTGGCGACCGAGTTCTGCGTGCAGGGCCTGGAGCTTGACCACGCCGGGGTGTGCTGGGATGCAGACCTGGTCCGCACAGTTGACCGCGCCGGCTGGCAGGCGCGGAGCCTGCGCGGCGCAGCCTGGACCACGCTGAACCGGGCCGAGGCGGTGTCGAACCGGCTCAACGCCTACCGCGTGCTGCTGACGCGCGCCCGGTTCTCGACGGTGATCTGGGTGCCGCAAGGCGCCGCGCGGGATGCAACCCGCGACCCAGCGCGATACGACGCGGTGGCGGACTACCTGCTGGAGTGCGGAATCATTCCGCTGGACGAAGCATCGGCAGCAGCGGAAGATGCGCCCATGCCCGAGCCGATGCTGCTGTGATCCGCCTGCTTGTCGCATTGCTGTTGCTGACGGGCACGGCACAAGCGGCCGAGTTGCGGGTTGCGACCTGGAACCTAGAATGGCTGACCGCGCGCCGGGCCGGCGACCCGGCGCTGCCGGAGGACGTGCGGCCGAAACGTCCGGAGGACATCGACGTTCTCCGACGCTATGCCCTGACGCTCGACGCCGACGTGATCGCGTTTCAGGAGGTGGACGGTCCCGACATGGCCGCCCGGGTGTTCCCGGCCGAGCGCTATGCCATCGTCACTACGGCGGATGACGTGGTTCAGCGCGTCGGCTTTGCCATTCGCCGCGGCATTCCGGTGCACCGCAACCCCGACCTGACTGGGCTTGACGTGTTCCCTGGCGCCGTCCACCGCCTGCGCAGCGGCGCGGACATCACGCTCGAATTGCCCGGCGGGAAGCTGCGCCTGCTGGCGGTGCACCTGAAAACCGGGTGCAACCACGACCGCCTGTCGGGCGCGCACGCGGTCACCATCAGCCGGACCTGCGAGACGCTGCGGCGGCAAATCGCCCCGCTCCAGGGCTGGATCGCCCAGCGGCGGGAGGAAGGCGCACCGTTTGTGCTGCTTGGGGATTTCAACCGGAGGATGGATGGCCCGGACGCCCTTCTGGCCGCCTTGACGATGGCCGCGCCGCTGGCCCGGGCGACGGAGGGCCGGGGCAGCCCGTGCTGGGGCGGCGGCAGCTTCATCGACCATATCCTGGCCGGCGGCGCGGCCCGCGGCTGGATGGTGCCGGACAGCCTCCGCGTCATGGTCTATCGGGAAACCAGCGAAGCCGCGAGGGAGCAGCTTTCCGACCATTGCCCGGTGTCCGTCCGCTTCCGCCTGCCGGATTAGCCCGCTACGCTCCGCCAGCCATTGAACGGAGCCTTTGCCATGAGCCTAACCGTCCTCATCACCGGCGCAACGGCCGGCTTCGGCGAGGCGATGGCCCGCCGCTTCGTGCGTGACGGCCATCGCGTGATTGCCGCCGGGCGCCGGGCCGACCGCCTGGAGGCGCTTGCCCGCGACCTGGGAGAGGCCCTGCTCGCCTTTCCGCTGGACGTGACGGACGCTGCGGCCACGGCGGCGCTGCCGGGCAGCCTGCCGGAAAGGTGGCAAACGATTGACGTGCTGGTGAACAACGCCGGGCTGGCGTTGGGCACGGCACCGGCGTTCCAGGCCAGCCTTGAGGATTGGGATACGATGGTCGCGACCAACGTCGCCGGGCTGATCCGGCTGACCCATGCGCTTCTGCCGGGCATGGTGGCGCGTGACCGGGGCCACATCGTCAACCTCAGCAGCACAGCCGCGACCTATCCCTATCCCGGCGGCAACGTTTATGGCGCGACGAAGGCGTTTGTCACCCAGTTCAGCCTCAACCTGAAAGCAGACCTTGCCGGCACGGGGGTGCGGGTCACCAACCTGGAACCCGGCTTGGTCGGAGGCAGCGAGTTCAGCCGCGTGCGCTTCGGCGGCGACGCCGAGAAGGCCGCTGCGGTCTATGCCGGCACCACCCCGTTGTCGCCGGAGGATATCGCCGAGGCGGTCGCCTGGGTCGTCAACCTGCCCCGGCACGTCAACATCAACCGGATGGAGATGATGCCGACGTGCCAGGCGCCGGGGCCGTTGCTGGTCAAGCGACGGGAAAGCTAGGCCGAAACCGATACGCCCTTCCAGAAAGCGACACGGCCGCGGATGTTGGAGGCTGCCTCCTTGGGTTCCGGGTAGAACCAGACGGCGTCCTTGTTCGAACTGCCGCCCACGTTCAGCGACATGTAATGCGCCGTGCCCTTCCAGGGACAGACGCTCGTATGGTCGCTCGGCTCGACGAACTCCGTCCGCAGGCTGGCGACGGGAAAATAGGCGTTGCCCTCGACCGTGACGATGTCGTCGCTGGACGCGACGATCTGCCCGTTCCAAACTGCCTTCATTGCAACCTCCCCAAGACAAAAAAGGCCGGGCACGAGGCCCGGCCTGGATCGTGAAAACTATTCCGCTGTTTCCGGTTCCAGCTCCGATGACCCCTCGTCACCATCCCCTTCTGCCTTCTGCTGCGCCGGTGACGCAGCCTCGGTGAACTCGAATTCCAGCTTGTCGTCGCGCAGAGTGGCCTTCACGGAACCACCCTTCACCAGCTTGCCGAACAGCAGCTCCTCGGCAAGCGGCTTCTTGATGTACTCCTGAATGACCCGGCCGAGCGGCCGTGCCCCGTAAAGGCGGTCATAGCCCCGCTCCGCCAGCCATTCCTTCGCTGCCGACGACAGCTAGATGGTAACGATCCGGTCGCCCAGTTGCTA
>CAXTUQ010000650.1:3111-3424 GCA_964247405.1 uncultured Acetobacteraceae bacterium | reverse complement strand
GTTCTTCCAGTCGCTGGACGGGGGCGAGACGATCAAGGAAGCCGACGCGGCGGCGGACGCGCGCACCGCCGAGCTGCACCGCCTGCTGATGCGCCCGTTCGGCAGCCGCACCCTGTCGGTGCTGCCGGTACGCGGGTCCAGCGGCGTATCCGGCGCGGTGCTGCTTGAGGACGCACGCGAACCCGGGCGGGCGCGCAGCTTCGCGCAGGCCGTGTCGAGCATCGTCGCGATGCGTATGGTCGGGCACCCACGCAAGGCGGAGGCCGCGGTCCCCGGCCCGGCCGCGGCCGGACCCGCCCCTGACTTCCCGGCT
>CAXTUQ010000650.1:0-3101 GCA_964247405.1 uncultured Acetobacteraceae bacterium | reverse complement strand
GCGCTCGTGCCTGACCCGTCTGGCCTGTCAACCGCGCAGTTCCCGTCGGTTGCCGTGATGAGCCTCCATTTCGAGGACGCGCTCTCCCTGGCACAGCCCGACCAGGCGGGCGTCACGGCCTTGGCAGACGCATTGGCCCAAGCCCTGCAAGGGATCGCGGCGCAATACGCGCTGCCCTACATGAAGCTCATGGGCCATGACCTCGTCGCCGCGGCGGGCTGCACCGCGGCGCCGGACCCGCTCGCGGTCGTGCGCCTGGCCGACGCCGCCCTGGCGGCGCGTGAGGCCTGCCTTTCGCTGCTGGCGCAGTCGGGGCTGGAGCCGGTGTTCCATATCGGCATCGACCTCGGCGCGGCGCTCGGCTGCACGCTCGGCCGCGAGCCGCGTGTCTTCAATCTTTGGGGCGACGTGATCCGCATGGCCGGGCTGATGGCGCAAAGCGCCTCGGACAGCGGCTCGATCCAGGTCAGCGAGCGCGCCTACGAGCCGTTGCGCCAGCAGTTCCTGTTCCGCCCGCGCGGCGTGTTCTACGCGCCGCGCGTCGGCACGGCGCGCGTCTTCACCCTGGCCGGCCGCCGGTGAGCCGGCGTCTTGCCATCCGTCCGGCGCTGGCCGCCATGGGGCGCTTCGGCCGCGCCCGCGTCGGGTTCCCCCTGATGCTGGCCGCCGCATCGTGGGGCGTGCTGCGGGAAGCGGTCCGCCCGGTGTCCTGGCGGCGGACGGTGCGCCAGGAGTTCAACCTGGCCATGCGCCAGGCCACCGGCGGCGGGCTGGCAACCGTCATGGTCACGGCCTCGCTCGCCGGGGTCGGCATGGTGTACGAGGCGCTGTACTGGCTGGGCGTCGCCGGGCAGGCGCAGCTTACCGGGTCGATCCTGGTGACCGTGCTGGTGCGGGAGCTGACGCCGCTGCTGGTCGGCCTCATCCTCTTGGGGCGCAGCGGCATGTTGACCGTCACCGAGTTGGGCACGATGCAGGCCGGCGGGCAGATCCGCGCGATGCTCGCCCAGGGGATCGACCCCTTTCTGCTGCTGGTGCTGCCGCGAACGCTCGCCTTCGCGCTCAGCAGTTTCACCCTCGGCATCATCTTTGCCGCGACGGCCCTGGTGTTCGGCTTCATCATCAGCGGGGCCATCGGCAGCGTGCAGGACAGCCTCTGGACCTTCCTTGACCGGGTGCTCGCGGCGATGACCGTGCGCGACTACCTGGTGGTGCCGGTCAAGCTGCTGGCCATCGGCTTCCTGGTCGGGCTGAGTTCCTGCCTGACTGGCCTGGGCGCCAGCGAGGACGACGACCTTTCGACCCTGATCCCGCGCGGCTTCGTCCATGGCATTCTGGTCGTGATGATCGCCAGCATCGTCTTCACCCTGACTGCCTAGCCGATGGCGCCCGGGCCGGTCCTCCATCTCGCCGCCGCCCTGCCCTTGGAGGACAGCGCGCTGCCGAACGTCCCGCTCGACCTGCGCCTGATGCCCGGCGAGTGCGCCCTGATCGAGACCCTTGACCCGGCGCGCAGCACGGCGCTGGCCGAGCTGTGCAGCGGCATGACCGCGCTGCGCCGGGGCGAGGCGCGGTTCATGGGATACGACTGGGCCGGCCTCGACCGCGAGCGGGCGGCGGCGCTGCGCGGGCGGATCGGCCGCATCCACCACCGGGGCGCCTGGATCGACATGCTCGGCACCCACGTCAACATCATGCTGTCCCGCCTGCATCATACGCGCGAGCCGGAGGCCGCCGTCACCCGGTCGGCCACGGACCTCGCGCGGCACCTCGGGCTGCCGGGCCTGCCGTTGGCGCGGCCCGACCGGCTGTCGGAGGGCGACCTGATGCGCGCGGCCTGCGTGCGGGCGTTCCTGGGGGAGCCGCAGCTTCTGCTGCTGGAGCACTCGATCACCCCGGACCGTCCGGGGCTGACCGCGCCGCTGCTCGATTTGCTGTCGCGGGCGCTCGACCGTGGCACGGCGGCGGTCTGCTTCACCCGGGACGCGCCGTTCTGGCAGGCGCTGAATTTCCCCTTGGCCCACCGCCTGTTTCTGCTGGACGATGGGCTGAAACCGATGCCGAGCAACTGATGCTGCAGAAGCGCCGCCCCGACGACCCGCCGCGACTGCTCCGCCTGCGCCACACCGACGAGTGGGTGGGCGTGCTGGTGATCCTGGCGCTGGCGCTGTTCTTCGGCGCGATCTTCGAGGCCGGCGTGCTGCGGCGCTGGCTGCGGCCGGACTTGGAGCTGCGCATCGTGCTGCCGCAGGCCGGGTTCGGCGGGCTGGCGGCGGGCGCCGACATCGACGTGCTCGGCACCCATGGCGGGTCGGTGCGGGAAATCGTGCTGAACCCCAACGGCGAGCTGTATGCGCTCGCCACCATCGAGCGGCAGGCGGAAGCGTTCATCCAGCGCGACAGCAAGGCCACGATCCGCCTGCGCTACGGCGTCGCCGGCGCGGCCTATGTCGATGTCAGCCGCGGGACCGGCATGCCGATGAACTGGCGCTACGCCGTGCTGACCGCGACCGTCGAGCCGAACCCGGCCGACGCGATCACCGCGACGGTCAACAAGGTGACGGCGGATCTGGTTCCAACGTTGGAGCACGCCCAGCACGCCATGGCGGCGCTGGACGACATCGTGGGCGGGATCAAGGCGGGGCAAGGCTCGGCCGGGCGGCTGCTGACCGATGACGGCCTGATCCGCCAGGCGGAGGACACGGTGGCGACGCTGAAGGCGGAGATCGCCCAGCTTGGCCCGATCCTGGCGCTGGTGCCGGGCCTGCTGAACCAGTCGCGCGGCGTGCTGGCGAACGCGCAGTCGATTTCCCACGACGCCGCGCGGGCCACGCCGCAGCTTCCCAGCCTGATGCGCAGCGCCGCCGACAGCGCGAGCGGCCTGCCGGCGCTGCTGACTCAGGCGCAGGCGACGACCGCGGAACTGGGCCGGCTGCTGGTGCAGTTGCGCGGGTCCTGGCTCTTGGGCGGCGATGGGGCGCCGAAAGCCAATACCTTGCGCCTGCCGCCGCGGGAAATCCGGCCCTGACCTGGCGGCATGGCACGGCGGCGGCGCTGCTCCTGCTGGCCGGCTGCGGCGGACGCGCGGCGCCGGACGTGCC
>CAXTUQ010000649.1:0-3431 GCA_964247405.1 uncultured Acetobacteraceae bacterium | reverse complement strand
GGGCGCGCACGACGGCGGCACCGCGCCCGATGTCGGCCAAGGCGGCGGCGTCGGGCGCCACCTGGCCCATTTGGCCGCGCGGCCCCACGGCCTCGGTCAAAACCTCGTGCGCGCCGACGACGCGGAAGCCCTCTTCCCCCAGCACGCGCACCACCGCCGCGAGCAGCCCGTCATCGCCGGCGAAAGCGGCGCGGCCGATCCGGGCCATGATCCGCGCGCCCTCGGCATCGGGGCGGAGGTCCATCAGCGGCGGTCGGCGGACCGGCCCGACCAGCACAAGCTCCGTGCACCCGGCGGCGCGCAGCCGCGCCAGGATCTCGCCCGCAGCGCCCATCCGGATGAAGGCGTGGGGATACGGGCTGACCACCGGCGCCTCGGCGAAGCCCCGCAGCGCCACGATGAACACGCCGTGCCCCGCGGCCACGGCGGCGGCGGCGACCCGGCCGGGAAAAGGCCCGCCCCCCGCCAGGATGCCGAGCGTCGCCATGCTCATCAGCTACAACGATGGTAACGCCGCGCCAAAGACGGAAAATCCCGTCAAACAATAGTTAAGCGTCGTTAAATGCGTCGTGACCCAAACTTTTTTCATTGCGCTTTGCAAGCCTTCCCGCACTTACTGACCAGTCACTAGGACATGATTTCAAACAGAGGTGCTTCATGGGTGACGATGAGGTTCTGGCGACGTCCAACGGGTTCATCCAGTGCCTGCGGATGCTGGCCGAAGAGGCGTCCATCCTGCGGCTGGATCAGACCTCCGCCGCGTTGCAGCGGGCACTCGATACCTGCCATCTTGAGGTGTCTTCCGGCAGAAGCGATGGCCTTGCCGACCGGATACCAGCGGGGCTGGCGATCCACTGATCCCAACGGCCGGTCGCATGGGGCGTGCGGCTCGATGCGGCGATCCAAGGCGGCCCCGTGCCGCGGCGGAAGACCGGGTCGCAACGGTGGAAACGTCAGGGCAAGGAGTTGTGGGCGCCATGCAAGGCCGCCGCTTGCCCTCTAAGCCGCATCGTCATCCAGCACCGTGGCCGACGTCCGGATCAAGCCGCGCTTGCTCGGCTCGTCGATGAAGGCCAGCACCTCGGCGACCATGGGATCATCGGCATAGGCGTCCCGCACCGCCGCCAAGCGTGCGCTGAACACCCCGTCCGACCCGAACAGCACGCGCACCGCCGCCCGCAGCCGATGCAGCCCGGCGCGGTCCACCCCGCGGCGGCGCAGCCCGATAACGTTCAGGCCTGAAAGCCTTGCCCGGTTGCCGATGACGCTGCCGAACGGGATCACGTCCGCCTCGACCCCGGACACGCCCCCCACCATGGCGCCGCGGCCGATGCGGACGAACTGGTGCAGCGCCGCCGCGCCGCCGATCACCGCGCCCGCGCCGATGGTGACATGCCCGCCCATGACGACGTTGTTGGCGATCACCACGCCGTCGCCGATGTCGCAGTCATGCGCGACGTGCACCACGGCCATCAGCAGGCAGTCGGCACCCACCCGGGTGACTCCGGTGCCGGTGACGGTCCCGCGGTGGACCGTGCAATGCTCCCGGATTTGCGTGCGCGCCCCGATCTCGCACCGCGTCGGCTCGTTGCAGTACTTGAGATCTTGCGGCGCCAAGCCGACCGTGCAGAACGGGTAGAGCAGCACCCCCTCCCCGATCCGCGTGTCGCCGTCCACCACGACATGCGACACCAGCCGCGCGCCGTCCCCGATCGTCACGCCCGGGCCGACGTGGCACCACGGCCCGATCTCCACGCCCGCCCCCAACTGCGCGCCCGGCTCGATGATCGCTGTCGGGTGCACGCCCGTGGCCTGCGGCAGGGCAGCGTCAAGCGGTCGGGGCATCAGGATCATGCAACGGCTTTCATTCCGGCCGGACTGATGCCCGGCGCCACGCGCCATACGTTACGGAACGAAGGCATGCGCACCAACTCAAGGATTGTTGCCGGACGTTGCGGCTACTTGTCCATGATCATGGCGGCATAGGTCGCCTCGGCCACCGAGACCCCTTCGACCAAAGCCACGGCGCTGAACTTCCAAACGTTGCCGCGGTGGCGATTCTTGGTGACCTGGATTCGCAGCGTGTCGCCCGGCACCACCGGACGGCGAAACTTCGCGTTCTCGATGGTCATGAAATACACCACCTTGCCGGCGGCGTCCGCCCCGAGCGACTCGACCACCAGCACCGCCGCGGTTTGCGCCATGGCCTCGATGATGAGCACGCCGGGCATCACGGGGTGGTCCGGGAAGTGGCCCTGGAAGAAGTTCTCGTTGACCGTCACGTTCTTGATGCCGACCGCCGAGTTGCCCGGCACGACATCGACCACCTTGTCGATCATCAGCATCGGGTAGCGGTGCGGGATCGCGTGCATGATCCGCTTGATGTCGAGCACCTCGGCCGGTTGCAGGGCCGCTTTCAGCGAGGGCTTGGGCGCGACGTTGTCGGGCAAAGGTGGCGTGCCATCCATATCGATCTAACTCGATCCCTCTTTGGTTGGTTCCCCGCCGCTCCGGCGCGATGGACGCGCCAGCTTGCGGAGCGCCACCACGCCGCGGAAGAACTCGCGGCTCGGCTGCGCCGGGCTGCCGATCACGTCGAGGCCGGCGTCCACGTCCGCCATCACACCGGCCTGCGCGCCGATCCTGGCCTTGCGCCCAATCCTCAGATGCCCCGTCAAACCGGCCTGCGCCGCGATCACCACAAAGTCCTCAAGTACGGTTGAGCCGGATATCCCGGCTTGCGCCACAACGACGCAGCACCGTCCCAGTCGCACGTTGTGCCCAATCTGCACCAGGTTGTCGAGACGCGACCCGGCGCCGATCACCGTGTCGGTGGCCGACCCCCGGTCAATCGTGCTGTTCGCCCCCACCTCGACATCATCTTCCAGCAGCACGCGGCCAAGCTGCGGCACCGTCAGGAACCCGTCCGGCGTGGTGGCGAAGCCGAAGCCGTCCTGCCCGATGCGGGCGCCTGCATAGACATAGACCCGGTCGCCCAGCAGCGCATGGCTGATGCTGGCCAGCGGACCGATCCGGCAGTCCGCCCCCATCGACACGGCCTCCCCGATCACCGCGCCCGCGCCGACCCGGCAACGCGGCCCGATCACGGCGCCCGCGCCGATGACGGCCAGCGGGCCGACCTCGGCCGAAGCGTCGCAGATCGCGTCCTCCGCCACGACCGCGGACGGATGCACGCCCGGACGGACCGGCGGCGGCGGATGGAACAGCGAGGCCGCCCGTGCCCAGCCCGCGTAAGGGTCGGCCGTCTTAATCGCCACCGTGCCGGGGGGCACGCGCCCCGTGAACTCGGGATGCACGATCACCGCACCTGCCCGGGTGGCCGACAGCGCGTCCAGGTAGCGGCGGTTGTCAAGGAAGCTGACATGCGCCGGCCCGGCCGATTGCAGGGGTGCCACCCCGTGCAGCAGCAG
>CAXTUQ010000648.1:0-3450 GCA_964247405.1 uncultured Acetobacteraceae bacterium | reverse complement strand
CAGCCCTTCCAGTTGCGGCCCGACTTCGACAGCTTGACCCGGCGCCCGATCAACGCCGTCAGCGGCGTGCGCGCCCGCAGCTCCTCCAGGAAGGCCGGCGGCAGCGGCATCAGGCGGACAAGCGCGCCCGCACCAGCGGCCCGGCCCGGCCCAGGTCCAGCGCCGCGCCGTGCGCCGCCTTCAGCGCCGCCATGACCCGGCCCATGTCCTTGGGCGAGGCCGCGCCCGTTTCCGCCACCGCCGAGTCCACCGCAGCCGCGAGGTCCGCGTCGCCCATCTGCTGCGGCAGGAAGCCTTCGATCACGGCGATCTCCGCCTCTTCCTTGGCGACCAGCTCTGGCCGGTTGCCTTGGCGGTACAGCTCGACGGATTCGCGCCGGGACTTCACCATGCCGCGCAGCATGGACAGCACCTCGTCGTCGGGGATGGCGGTCACGCCCTTGGGCCGGGCGGCGATGTCGAGGTCTTTCAGCCGGGCCAGGATCATGCGCAGCGTCGAGGTGCGCGCGGCGTCCCCCGCCCGCATCGACGTTTTCAACCCATCGCTGAACATCTCGCGCAATGCCATCGTTTCGGTCCAGTGCTGTTGCGGATGTTTATATAGAATGCTGGATTGCGAGGGGGAAGTTTGCTCCGGAAAAAACCTCCGGAGATTTTCTGCCCGTGTTGCCCTGGTAAGTTTTTTCCCATACGCTGCGGCTATGGCCAGCATCGACGAGATCATCGACCAGCTTGGCGGACCCGACGCGGCGGCCCGGCTCACCGGCGTGGGAACCGAGGCGGTCCGCAAATGGCGGCAGTCCCGCGCCGTCCCGAGCAAGCATTGGGCCGCGGTGATCGCTGCGACCGGGCTGCCGCTTTCTGCCCTGTCGGGCGTCCCAACGGAGGAGGCCCCCATGCCCGAACCCACCGCCGCCGCGGCCGAAACGCCCCATGGCGCCACCGCCGCCCTCGTGCTCGCGGACGGCACGGTGTTCTGGGGCCGCGGCTTCGGCGCGCATACCCACGGCGCAGGCGGGCGCGTCGGCGAGGTGTGCTTCAACACCGGCATGAGCGGCTACCAGGAAACCCTGACCGACCCGTCCTATGCCGGCCAGATTATCACCTTCACCTTTCCGCACATCGGCAACACCGGCTGCAACGCCGAGGATTTGGAAGCGACCACGATTGCCGCCCTGGGCTTGGTGGTGCAGCAGGACGTGACGGAGCCGAGCAACTGGCGTTCCACCCAGACGCTCGACGCCTGGCTGCGCTCCTGCGGCGTGCCCGGCATCGCCGGGGTGGACACCAGGGCGCTGACGATCCGCATCCGGGACGTAGGCGCGCCGCACGGCGTGATCGCCTTTCCCGCCGATGGCCGCTTCGACCTCCAGGCGCTGCAGGCGCAGGCGCGGGACTGGCCGGGGCTGGAGGGCATGGACCTCGCCAAGCAGGTGAGCTGCACGCAGTTCTACACCTGGGAGGAGGGCACCTGGGCCTGGCCGGACCGCCACGACGCGCCGCCGCCGCGGCACCACGTCGTGGCCGTCGATTACGGCGCCAAGCGCAACATCCTGCGCAGCCTCGCCGCCGCCGGATGCCGGGTGACGGTGGTGCCGGCGACGGCGAGCGCCGAGGACATCCTGCGCCATGCGCCTGACGGCGTGTTCTTGTCGAACGGCCCCGGCGACCCGGCGGCCACCGCCGCCTACGCCGTGCCGGCGATCCAGGGCGTGCTGGACCGCGGCGTGCCGCTGTTCGGCATCTGCCTGGGCCACCAGTTGCTGGCGCTGGCCCTGGGCGGGCGCACCTACAAGCTCGACCGCGGCCACCGCGGGGCGAACCAGCCGGTGAAGGACCTGGCGACCGGGCGCGTCGAGATCACCGCGCAGAACCACGGCTTCGCGGTGGAGGACAGCAGCCTGCCGCCCGGCGTGCGGATCACCCACGTCAGCCTGTTCGACGGCAGCAACGAGGGCATCGCCTGCGAGGACCGCCGGGCGTTCAGCGTGCAGTACCACCCCGAAGCCAGCCCCGGCCCGGCGGACAGCCAACACCTGTTCCGGCGTTTCGTCGATATGATCGAGCGCGGCACGGCCGCGACGACGGAAGGCGCATAACCATGCCTCGTCGCACCGACATCCATTCCATCCTCATCATCGGCGCCGGCCCTATCGTGATCGGCCAGGCCTGCGAGTTCGACTACTCCGGGGCGCAGGCCTGCAAGGCGCTGCGGGCGGAGGGCTACCGGGTGGTCCTGGTCAACTCCAACCCGGCCACCATCATGACCGACCCGGGACTGGCCGACGCGACCTACATCGAGCCGATCACGCCGGACATCGTCGAGAAGATCATCATCCGCGAGAAGCCGGACGCGCTGCTGCCGACCATGGGCGGGCAGACGGCGCTGAACACGGCGATGCGGCTCCATGCCAGCGGCGCGCTGGCCCGGCATGGCGTCGAGCTGATCGGCGCCAAGGCCGACGTGATCGACCGGGCGGAAGACCGGCTCAAGTTCCGCGACGCCATGAGCGAGATCGGCCTCGAAAGCCCGCGCAGCGCCATCGCCCACAGCATGGCGGAAGCGCGCGACGCCTTGACGATGACCGGGCTGCCCGCGGTGATCCGCCCGAGCTTCACCCTGGCCGGCACCGGCGGCGGCATCGCCTACAATCGGGCGGAGTTCGAGCAGATCGTCGCCTCCGGCCTCGACGCCAGCCCCACGGACGAGGTGCTGATCGAGGAAAGCGTGCTCGGCTGGAAGGAGTACGAGATGGAGGTCGTGCGCGACAGCGCCGACAACTGCATCATCGTCTGCGCCATCGAGAACGTCGATCCCATGGGCATCCATACCGGGGACAGCGTGACGGTCGCCCCGGCGCTCACGCTCACCGACAAAGAGTACCAGGTCATGCGCGACGCCAGCATCGCCTGCCTGCGCAAGATCGGCGTCGATACCGGCGGCTCCAACGTGCAGTTCGCGGTGAACCCGGCCGACGGGCGGCTCGTGGTGATCGAGATGAACCCGCGGGTGTCGCGCTCCTCCGCGCTCGCCTCCAAGGCGACGGGGTTCCCCATCGCCAAGGTCGCGGCCAAGCTCGCGGTCGGCTACACGCTGGACGAGCTGGCCAACGACATTACCCGCACCACGCCCGCGAGCTTCGAGCCGACCATCGACTACGTCGTTGTCAAGATTCCCCGGTTCACCTTCGAGAAATTCCCTGGGACCCCTGCCCTGCTGACCACCAGCATGAAGTCGGTCGGCGAGGCCATGGCCATCGGGCGCAGCTTCGCGGAAGCCTTGCAGAAGGGCCTGCGCAGCATGGAAACGGGGTTCAGCGGCCTCGATCCGGTGGAGGCGCCGGGCGACGGAGGGCACGATGCGGTCCGCGCCGCCCTGTCCACCCCGCGCGCGGACCGGCTGCTGTTGGCGGCGCAGGCGCTGCGGGCCGGGCGCGGGGTGGACAGGGC
>CAXTUQ010000647.1:0-3464 GCA_964247405.1 uncultured Acetobacteraceae bacterium | reverse complement strand
GCACCGGCGCCGCGCGGCGCGGGCCGAGCACGGCGAAGTACAGGATCGCCAGGATGAAGCTCAGCAGGGTCAGGACATAGAGGATCGCGGCGCCCTCGCCGAACTTGAAGAACTGGAACGCCGTGAGGTAGCCGAGCCAGGCCAGCACGGTGGTGGCGCTGCCGGGTCCGCCGCGCGTCATGATCCACAGCACGTCGAACGCCATCAGCGCGTTGATCGTGGCGATGATGGAGATGAACAGCAGGTTCGGCTTGAGCCACGGCAGGGTGATGGCTACGAACCGGCGCACCGGCCCGGCGCCGTCCAGCATCGCCGCCTTGTGCAAGGACGCCGGCATGGATTGCAGCCCGGCCAGCAGCATCAAGGCGCTCAGCGGCGCCTGGTTCCACACGTGCACCAGCGCCACGAGGTTGAGCGCCCGGAACCCGTCGCCCAGCCACGGCGTCGCGAGCGAGGGAAAGCCGAGGTCGTTCAAGATCCCGTTCACGCCGCCGAAATCGCCGGCGAACAGGAATGACCACAGTACGCCCACGGAAACCGACGCCATCGCCCACGGCACCAGCACCACGCTGCGCAGGAGGCCGCGTCCGGCGAAGCGCGCGTTCAGCACCAGCGCGAACACCATGCCCAGCACCGTAGTGCCGATCACCGACAGCGCCGCAAACCAGGCGGTGCGCCCCAAGGCGGCCCAAAGCTCCGCGTTGCGCGGCAAGGCGGCGTAGTTGTCGAAGCCGACGAACAGCCAGCGATGGGTGATCGGGTTGATGCGGTTGAGGCTGAGGAACAGGCTGTAGCCCAGCGGCACGCCGACCACGAGCAGCACCACCAGCAGCGTGGGGGCAACGGCGGCGTAGGAAAAGCCCGGCACCCGCTCCGTCACCCGCCCGCGGACGGGCGGACGCAGCGCCGGGGCGTGCGTCGTGCTCGACATGCGGCTACTGGTACTGCTTCTTCAGTTCCGCCACCTTGCCCGTCAGCCCGTCGCACAACTGGTCAAGCGAGCCGTTGCCGCGGATGTAGTCCTGGGTGCGCTGCATCATGAACAGGTCCCATTCCGGGAACCAGGTCGTCTTGGCGATGTCGCGGGAGGTCGCGATCTCGACCTGCTTGGCGCTCACCCCCAGGTCGCGCCATTGTGAAAAGCTCGCCACCACCTCCGGGTCGCTCATCACCTCCTTGTAGGCGGAGCCAAGCCCGAACTCGAGTGCCCAGCGCTTGATGACGTGGTACTGCCCGTCCTTCGCCTTGCCGCCGAAGAAGCGCAGCAGGTTCCAGGTGCGGTTCACGTCGATCGGCTGCGCGCCCATCAGGTACACGGCCGTCCAGGCGAAGGTCGAGTGCGTCTTGCCGGGCATCAAGGCGTTGCGCACCTTGCCCGCGATCTTGGACGCCTTCGGGTCGTTGGCGACCTTCTGGTCGTAGTCGTGCAGCACCATGAAGGTGTGGCGGCCCGTACAGTAGCTCGGCACGCCCTCCGCCGGCAGCGTCATGATGTCGGCGGTGACGAGCTGCTCCTTGTACAGCGTCCGGTGCCCTTCCAGCACCCGGCGGAACGCGGCGTCCACCACCAGGTCCGAGTTCTTGTCGAACACCGGCGCCCCCTCCGCATACCAGAGCGAGAACAGGCTCCATGACAGCTCCGGCCACTTCTGGCCCCAGGCGCTGTTGTACGGCGCGTCGGACACCCCGTCCCGCTTCAGCTTGCGGCAGGCGTCGAGCAGGCTGTCCCAGCCATCCGGCACCGGGACGCCTGCCCGGCTCAGGTGCTCCTCGTTGTAGATGAAGGCGTTGTGGCCCGCGTAGTACGGCAGGCCCGCGAGCTTGCCGTCCGGCAGCGACATGGACCGCACGCTGACCGGGAACATGCCCGCCTTGATCGCGTCGATCTCCGGCAAGCCCTCCAGGTCCCGCACCCAGCCGGCGGCGTTCCAGCGGGCGATGTGGTCCTCTTCGGAATACATCATGTCGATGTGCTGGCCGCCCAGCAGCTTGGTCTCCACCACCGGGTGGTAGTCGCCGGGCACCAACTCGTAGGTGACGCTCTCGTCGTAAAGCTGCTTGAAGATGTTGACGTTGGCTTCGGCGATCTGCGGCTGGTACTGCCAGCCGATGAAACTGAGCGGCGTGGAGGGTGCGGCGAGCGCCGAACGCCCCAGCGCCGTGCCGGCAGGCAGCGCCGCCATGCCCTGCAGCACGCGGCGGCGCGACAACAGGTAGTCCTGCAGCAAGCGGTCCATGGAAAACTCCCTGGCGATGTGGCCGAGAACTGCCCCGCCGTTTTCTGGGGCAGCCCTCTGGGATCGTCGAGACGCAGCCTGACACGCAGGCGGCGTGCCATGCAAACCGGTTCGACACCGGATGCCGCCCGGCGCAGAATGGGCGTCCATGACAGAGGCACCGAGCATGACCGGTCGCGACGACACGCTGGAGATGCCATGACGGGCGGGATCGGCCCGGGCGCCGCCGCCCGCCCCATGCTGCTGAACGCCTTCGACATGGCGGCGCCGGGTCACATCCAGCAGGGCCTATGGACTCACCCGCGGGATGCGAGCGCGAACTACGCGAGGCTGGACCATTGGACCGGCCTGGCCCGCCTGATGGAGCGTGGCCTGTTCGACGGCCTGTTCCTGGCCGACGTGCTGGGCGTTTATGACGTGTATGGCGGCAGCCCGGACGCGGCACTGCGCGGGGCGGTGCAGGTGCCGCTGCTCGACCCCCTGATGCTGGTCCCGGCCATGGCCGCGGCCACGACGCATCTCGGGTTCGGCGTCACGTGCAACCTGGCCTATGAGCCGCCCTACCTCTTCGCGCGCCGGATGAGCACGCTGGACCACCTCACGGGAGGGCGCATCGGCTGGAACGTGGTGACGGGCTACCTGGACAGCGCCGCCCGCGCGCTCGGCTACGCCGAGCAGATGCGGCACGACGACCGTTACGACCTCGCCGACGAGTACATGGAGGCGGTCTATGGGTTGTGGGAAGGAAGCTGGGCGGAAAACGCCGTCCTGCGCGACGCGGAGCGGGGCGTTTACACCGACCCGGCCCGGGTGCGCCGCGTGGAACATGATGGGCGGCAGTACCGGATGAGCGCCATGCACCTGTGCGAGCCGTCGCCGCAGCGCACCCCCGTGCTCTACCAGGCGGGCGCCAGCGAGCGCGGGCGCGCGTTCGCGGGCCGCCACGCGGAATGCGTGTTCGTCAACGGCACGAGCAAGGCGGTTGTCCGGGAGCTGGTCGCCGACCTGCGGGCGCGGGCGGCGCCGCGGCCGATCCGGGTCCTCGTGGGGGCGACAGTCGTCTGCGGGCGCACCGGGCGTGAAGCGCGCGACCTGCTGGCCGACTACGCCGCGCAGGCCAGCGCGGAGGCGGCGCTGGCGCAAGCGTCGTCCTCGCTCGGCATCGACTTCGCGCGCTACGGCATGGACGAGCCGGTCGCGGCGGCCCCGACCAACGCCATCCAATCG
>CAXTUQ010000646.1:0-3467 GCA_964247405.1 uncultured Acetobacteraceae bacterium | reverse complement strand
CGCCGGTGGCGGCACTGATTCCGCCGGCGATGTCCAGCGCCTCCGCCCGCAGCGCCATGCCGCCCAGCAGCAGCAGGGTCGGCTCCCCGGACCGCAAGGCGCGCACGGCGGCGCCGACCGCGTCGGGCGACGCCCGTGGGGCGTCCGGCACCGGCAGAGGCGTGCCGATGACGCCACCCTCGTCCCAGCAGGTATCGCTGGGCAGGATCAAGGTGGCGATGCCGCCGGGCGCGCTGCGGGCAGCCTGCACGGCCGACGCGCAGTCGCTGCCGACCGTCGTGGCGCGCGTCGCCGTGCGGGTCCAGGCGGATACGGGACGCGCCCAGCCCTCCGTGTCCGCGGTCAGCGGCGCGTCGAGCGGGCGGTGGTAGGTCGCCTGGTCGCCGACCAGGTTCACGATGGGGGTGCGGGCACGCCGGGCGTTGTGCAGGTTGGCCAGGCCGTTGGCGAGGCCGGGGCCGCAATGCAGCAGCGTCGCCGCCGGGCGGTCCGTCATGCGGGCGTAGCCGTCGGCGGCGCCCGTCACCACGCCCTCGAACAGGCCGAGTATGCAGCGCATGCCGGGGATGCGGTCGAGGGCGGCCACGAAGTGCATCTCGCTGGTGCCGGGGTTGGCGAAGCAGGTATCGACCCCGCAGGCCAGCAAGGTGTGCACGAGGCTTTCAGCGCCGTTCATCCGCGGTATCCCTCCGATGTCGGGCGCCAGACTGCCTCCGGGGTTGCCGTGTTGGCAACATGCGGGAGCAGGGCGGCGGGGTGCGGCCTATGGAGGCGCTTGGACCAGAAGGCGGAAGTTCTCGGCCGCGAGCGTGCAGTCCGCCCCGGCCTTCTCCTTGCAGAAGGCGAGCACGCGGTCCTGAGCATCTGCGGCCGTTCGCTCGCCCTCCCACCAGTAGGCGCGACCGCCGGGCGCGAGGGCCAACGCCTTCTCGGCTGTACCCAGCCGGAGGTAGTTTTGGACTTCCTGGGCGTCGCCGGGCGACAAGCGGGCGATCAGGGGCGCGAACGCGGCGTCGTCCCAAGTCGACAGCCCGCTTGACCGCAGAAAGCGGTCCAGCTCGGGCAGCAGCAGCCGCCTGCCGCCGGGCTTGAAGAACAGCCCATGCCCATCATCCCGGAGCGGCGGCAGCGTGACCAGATCGGCCCGGCCGCCCGTGCCGGTGAACGCGGCGCGCATCCGGCTGACCAGCCCGGGCCGGAACCAACTATCGTTCTCTGCATAAAGCCAAAGCGTCGGCATGCGCGCCGTGGCACCGAAACGGGCGAAGTTCCACACCAGGTCGGACTCGTAAGGGGCGCAGGCCGGGTCAGGACGGAACGGCCCCAGGCGACGGCCAAGGCCACCCGACACGTTCACTGCCGCGGCCAACGTCACCGATGGACGCGCCGCAAGCGCCATGACGGCCGCGCCGCCGGCAGAGTCGCCGATGGCCAGCACTCGCCCCATGTCTGCATCCGGCCTGCGCGCGATGCCCGCCTGAGCACGCCAAGAGCAAAGTCAGGATCGCTGGCAAGACAAGCTTCAAGACACCGCCCCCATGCCGTTCAAGCCGACCTCTGCACGCGCGCCTTCCCGTCTCCACAAGAACCGCCGGGTCCGCGCCGGTTTGATAGGACGCCGGCCATTGCGCACCAGTTTGACGGAACCCTGGAGACGGCCCAAAGGGCTGCCCCTCACTGTTCCAACATCCATCGCCCTGGAGGAACCCCGCGCGTGACCACCATCCTGTATCCCGAGGCCATGTACCCCGACGACAGCGAGGAGCGCCGCATCTTCGGCCCCGATGCCACCATCCTGCGCCGGGACACCACGGTGCTGGCGGACCTTTCGGACGCCGATTGCGCCGCGGTGGACGGGCTGATGCTGTTCCGCCAGTTCCTGACCGCGGCCGACCTGGCGCGCTTCACCCGGCTGCGCGCCGTGGTCCGCATGGGCGTCGGCTACGACCGGATCGACCGCGCCGCCGCGGCGGCGCGCGGCGTGCTGGTGTGCAACGTGCCGGACTACGGCACGACGGAGGTCGCCGACCACGCCATCGCGCTTGCCATGGCGCTGCGGCGGGGGCTGCTGCTGCACCATGATGCGCAGCGGCGCGACCCGCCGGCGCCGTGGCGCGGGGTGGACAGCCCGCTGCTGCGGCGCACCGGGACGCAGGGGTTCGGGATCTTGGGCCTGGGGCGCATCGGCACGGCGGCGGCGCTGCGGGCCAAGGCGCTCGGCTTCCAGGTCGCGTTCTTCGATCCCAACCTGCGCAACGGGACGGAGCTGGCAATCGGCGTCGTCCGGGCGCCGACCTTGCCGGACCTGCTGCGGCAATCGGACGTGCTGTCGATCCACGTGCCGCTGACGCCGGACACGGCGGGGATGATCGGCGCGGCCGAGCTGGCGCTGCTGCCGCCCGGCGCCGTCGTGGTGAACACGGCGCGCGGCCCGGTGCTGGACGTGGCGGCGCTGGCGGAGGCGATGCGCGACGGGCGGGTGGCCGGCGCCGGCTTGGACGTGCTGCCGGTGGAGCCGCCGGTGGAGCCGGTGCCGGAGCTGCTGCGCGCGTACCGGGCGCGGGAAGCGTGGGTAGAGGGCCGGCTGATCATCACACCGCACTCGGCGTATCTCACGCCCGAGGCGCATTGGGACATCCGGGTGAAGTCGGCGGAGACGATGCGGGCGGCGCTGATGACCAACCATCCGCAGAACGTGATCACGCCGGAGATGTATTGACCCCTGCCCCGTGATGATACATCTTTTTGATATACATTTTGGATAGCGCAATGGATACGGCAAAGGTCTTCTGGTCGGGCCGCTCGCAAGCGGTGCGGCTTCCCAAGGCGTTCCGCTTCGATACGGAAACGGTCTGCATCCGGCGGCACGGCCGGTCGGTGATCTTGGAGCCAGTGGCCGACAACTGGGATTGGCTTGACGCGCTGGTGGGACCAATTGACGAGGACTTCGCAGCGGCCGTAGCCGAAAAACCAAAAGAACAGGAACGTCCGGCACTCGACTTTTTTGAGTGAAATACTTGCTGGACACGAACGCTGTCATCGGCCTTCTCGCCGGCAAGGTCTCGCTCCATAAGCGTGTACGCCGACGTGCGCCGAAAGACTTCGGCATCTCCGCCATTACGACTCATGAATTGTATTTTGGCGCTTTCAAAGGTCAGCAGACGGCCGATAACCTTGACCGTATCCAGGCATTGCAGTTCGAGATCCTGGGCTTCGATCAAGAGGACTCGCGGCAGGCTGGCGCCATTCGGGCGATGCTCGCTGCGGTTGGGACTCCGATTGGCCCCTATGATGTCCTGATCGCCGGTCAGGCTCAGGCGCGCGACCTCACCCTGATCACGCACAACACAGGTGAATTCTCCCGTGTGGAAGGCCTGCGGGTCGAAGATTGGGAAAGCTGACCCGGCCCTCCGCAATTGACACCCACGGGCGACCTGCCCACCCTGCCTGCAACGAGACCCCAGGAA
>CAXTUQ010000645.1:0-3479 GCA_964247405.1 uncultured Acetobacteraceae bacterium | reverse complement strand
GCCCCACCATGTGCTGATAGGCTTCGACCAGCGGATCGAACACCGCCCGGTCCTCCGCCGGGTCGATCACGCGCACGGCGTTGTCCAGCGTCATGCGCAAGCCCATGTCGTGCACCCGCTTGGCGATCACCTTGCGGCGGCCGAGCAGGATCGGCTGGGCGATGCCGTCATCCACCAGCGTCTGCACGGCGCGCAGCACCCGCTCGTCCTCACCCTCCGCATAAACGATGCGCTGCGGCGCCTGGCGCGCGGCCTCGAACACCGGGCGCATGAACTGGCCGGAGCGGAACACGAATTTTTCCAGCTCGCGGCGGTAGGCGGCGAAGTCCTCGATGGGGCGCCGGGCCACGCCGCTGTCCATCGCGGCGGCGGCGACGGCGGGGGCGATCTGCAGGATCAGGCGCGGGTCGAAGGGCTTCGGGATGATGTACTCGGGTCCGAACACCGGCGCCGCGCCGCCATAGGCCGCCGCGACCACCTCGCTCGCTTCCACCCGGGCAAGCGAGGCGATGGCCTCGACGCAGGCGACCTTCATCGCCTCGTTGATCGTGCTCGCCCCCACGTCCAGCGCGCCGCGGAAGATGAACGGGAAGCACAGCACGTTGTTGACCTGGTTCGGGTAGTCGCTGCGCCCGGTGGCGACGATGGCGTCGGGCCGGGCGTCGCGCACCAGCTCCGGCATGATCTCCGGGTCAGGGTTGGCGAGCGCCAGGATCAGCGGCTTGTCGGCCAAGAGCGGCAGCCAGTCGGGCTTGAGCACGTTGGGCGCGGACAGCCCCAGGAACACGTCGGCGCCGGCCAGCACGTCCGGCAGGCGGCGCGCGTCGGTGTCGCGGGCGTAGTTCGCCATGTTGGGCGGCATGTCGCGGTCGCGGCCCGCATGCACCACGCCCTTCACGTCCGTCAGCGTGACATTCCCCGCCGGCAGGCCCATCGCCACCAGCAGGTCCACGCAGGCCAGCGCCGCCGCCCCGGCGCCGCTGGTGACGAGCCGCACCTCCTCCAGCCGCTTGCCTTGCAGCAGCAGGCCGTTGCGCACGGCGGCGGCGACGATGATCGCCGTGCCGTGCTGGTCGTCATGGAACACTGGGATGCCCATGCGGGCGCGCAGCCGGCGCTCGATCTCGAAGCACTCCGGCGCCTTGATGTCTTCCAGGTTGACGGCGCCGAAGGTCGGCTCCAGGGCGGCCACCACGTTGACGAACAGGTCGGGGTCGGCAGCGTCCACCTCGATGTCGAACACGTCGATGCCGGCGAACTTCTTGAACAGGACGGCCTTGCCCTCCATCACCGGCTTGCCCGCGAGCGCGCCGATGTTGCCGAGGCCCAGCACCGCCGTGCCATTGGAGATCACCGCGACCAGGTTGCCGCGCGCCGTGAAGTCCCGGGCCGCGTCGGGATCGGCGGCGATGGCCTCGCACGCCGCGGCGACGCCGGGCGAGTAGGCGAGCGCCAGGTCGCGCTGCGTCGCCATGCGCTTGGTCGCCTCGATCGCCAGCTTGCCGGGCCGCGGCAGGCGATGGTAGTCCAGCGCCGCCTTCCGGAAGTCCTCGTCCATCGCCATTTGTCCCTCAGCCGCTGGCCGCTAGGTTTAGCGGGACGCGGCGGGAAGGCAATGCAGGGATGGGCCAGTCAAAACCAAGGTTCAAGAATGCGGTCGAGAAGACTCGAACTTCCACAGGGTTTCCCCCACAAGCACCTCAAGCTTGCGCGTCTACCATTTCGCCACGACCGCACCGTGCAGGAGACGGCACGCCATCTCCGGTGCCGGGCGTATAGCGGATGACGCCGCTTGATTCAACTGCGCCCGACTTCACTGAGCCTGGCCTGCCGGGCACGTTGGAGTGGCGCGTCGAGGAGGGGCTGCTGCCTTACCCGCAGGCGCTGGCGGCGATGCGGAGCCGCGCGGACGCGATCCGCGCGGGCGGGGCGGGCGAGCAGGTGTGGCTGGTGGAGCATCCGCCGCTCTACACCGCGGGCACGTCGGCCAAGCCCGGCGACCTTTCCGATCCCGGGCGCTTCCCGGTGTTCGACGCCGGGCGCGGCGGGCAATGGACCTACCACGGCCCCGGCCAGCGCACCGCATACGTCATGCTGGACCTGACCCGGCCGCACGGCCACGTCCGCCCGCGCGATGTCCGCGCCTTTGTGCACGGGCTGGAGGACTGGCTGATCCGCGCGCTGGACCGGTTCAACGTCCGGGGGGAACGCCGGGCGGGCCGGGTCGGCATCTGGGTCGCGGACCCGGCCGCCGGCACGGAGGCCAAGATCGCCGCCATCGGGGTCCGCGTGACCCGTTGGGTGAGCTGGCACGGGGTGGCGCTGAACGTGGACCCGGACCTCGGCCACTTCGCCGGCATCGTGCCTTGCGGGATTGCGGAGCATGGCGTGACCAGCCTGCACGCCTTGGGCCTGCCGGTGGCGATGGCCGACGCGGACCTGGCGCTGCGGGCGGCGTGGGGGGAGGTGTTTGGGTAGACGGAGACTTGAGCGAACAGACAGCGTTGCGTTTTCATGCGAGACTATGGAGAGGACTGAAGGAGGGGATCATGCCGGACGGGCTTTATGAACGTGATGCCCTGGCTTGGGCTGAGCGCCAAGCCGGCCTGCTGCGGCGGCTGGCGGCGGGCGAGCGCCTGAACGAGCCGGTGGATTGGCCCAACGTGATCGAAGAGGTGCAGGACGTGGGCCTTTCGGAACTGCGCGCCTGCAAAAGCTTGCTGCGTCAGGCACTGGTGCATCTTCTGAAACTATATACGTGGCCTGGCAGCATGGCCGCGGCTCACTGGCGCAGTGAGGTAATTGGCTTCAGGGCGGATATGCGGGACCGCTTCGCTCCCTCGATGCGGCAACGGATCAGTCTTCACGAGATTTACCGGGTCGCCCTGGAGCAGGTGCAGGCTGGAACCGACGACAGCGGCGAACCGCACCCGTTGCCTGCAGCCTGTCCCTTTGTACTGGACGATTTCCTTTCCTCGGACACTGATGTCGGAACTTTGGTGCAGAAGATTGGCATCCCTTAAACCGCCGTCCTGACCCGGCGCAGCAGCATCCGCGGCAAGCGCCCGTCCAGGAACGCCAAGCCCGCCCCGATCAGCGCCATGCCCGCGAACTGCCGGGGCAGCAGCGCCTCATGCAGCGCCAGCGCGCCGAGCAGGATGGCGACAGCCGGGATCAGGAACGTGACCAGCAGCAGGTTGGTCGCGCCGGCCAGGGCGAGGATGCGGAAGTACAGCACGTAGGCGAGCGCCGTGGACAGCAGTCCGACCCCGAGCACCGCAAGCCAGGTTTCGGCGTGCGGCGGCGCCAAGTCCCAAGGATGGTCCACCAGCAGCATGACCGGCAGCAGCATCAGCGTGGAGGCGCTGACCTGGCCGGTTGCGGTGGCGAGCGGCGCGACCCCGATGCACCGGAACCGGCGTCCTAGAGCGTTCTCAGGCTGACCAGAATCGAAAAAGCGCTTGCGGCTGGTGGCGGAT
>CAXTUQ010000644.1:0-3482 GCA_964247405.1 uncultured Acetobacteraceae bacterium | reverse complement strand
CGCCACGGCCCCGCGAGCCGCGCGACGGCCGCGCCCAGGGCGCCGCCGGAGACGAACAACGCGATGATGCCGCCGGCGCGCGACGCTTCGGACCACTCGCGCCGCGCCAGCGCGACGCTCAGGACCGTGCTGTTGCCGCTCATGAACGAGACGAACAGCGGGCCGAGCAGAAGGTAGCCGATGGCGTCCACCCCGCCCGCCAGCGCCGTAAGCAGGGCCGCGACCGCCAGCGGCGGCGAGGCGTCGGGCCGTTTCTTGACGGTCACGATGCCCGGCGCCGCCAGCCAGGCAGGCCACACAGGATCTTGAAGGTGACGCCGCCGGCGAACCCGGCCGCTGCTGAAAGGTTGGCGACGGGCGGCATGCGACTGCCGGCGTCTTGCGGCGTTGCTGCCTGTGTCCAACAGGAGGGGTTAACCATGGTCGATCTCAGTCAAATCAAGGAACATGCGGATGTCATCGGCGCCGATGGCGTGCACGTCGGCACCGTCGACCACCTCCAAGGCGACCGCCTCAAGCTCACGAAGAAGGATTCGAGCGACCAGCGGCATCACTACATTTCCACCGGGCTGATCGCCGACATCGAGGACGGCACCGTGCGGCTGTCGGCCAACGCGGATGTCGCGGTGACGTTCGAGGAGGAGTAGCCGTAGGCCGGTCCTGCCTATGGCAACCGCCAACAAACGCTGACCGCCAACAAGGCTGGGGGAGGCGGATGGCAGTTCATGGCCCGCCGCTCGCGCCGGTCCGTCAGTCTTTCGACGCCGTGGTGCCGGCTGTGTGGGGACTTGCGTCCACGTCCCGCGACGCAACCTGGATGCGCCAGTCGGGGATCTCCCCCAGCGGCCGGACGGCCGGAAAGGACTGCCCGGCGCGGGTCGCGAGCCACGTCGCATCGACGATGTTGCACCCTTGGGCCCGCAGGCGGCTGCTCAGCATCTGCTCGTTCAGGATCGCCACCGCCTTGTCCTCGAAGAACCGCAGCGTCCGCTCCGACAAGGCGAAGCGCGAGTGCCATTCCATGCCCTGCCCGGTCCCTTCGCCGGTCAGCCACCCCAGGATGTTCTGCTGGTACGCCGCCGAAAGTGGGGCATCCCCGCGGAACGGCGCCGTGGGGTCGCCGGTGAACAGCAGGCTCCGGTCGGTCACGCTGTTCAGCGAGCCGAGCAGCCGAAGCTCCGCCGGCGGCAGCAGCACGAAGGAGCTGCGCAGCCAGGATTGCAGGCCGCGCCCCGCAAACGCGACGGGTTCGTTGAAATGGTCGATGTGCCCCACCGCGGCGGCACGCTCGGCGACCAGGCCCAGCATGTCCGCTTCGAACCGGCCGAGGTAGCGCGTGTAAAGCTGCCGGAACGCCGAGGTGGCGAGGTGGACCCAATCGTACTCGTCGAGGCGCTGCCCGAGATGCGCGACGCCGCAATCCCAGGCGGAGAACTCCCACGCCGCGTTGTCGCCGCCGATCAGCGTGACGCCGGGCGCAAGCCATTCCAGGTGGTCGCGGTCGAGCGCGTTGTCGATCATCACCACCTCGTGCCCGAACTCCGGCATCTGCTGCGCGAACAGCGCCCGGATGTCCGGCAGGGCGTCGTGGTACTTGCCGGTGCCATGCCGGGCCAGCAAGGTGACGACGCGCGTGCCCGATACGCTCATGGGGGGCGCCGTCATAGGTTGGCCGTCCGCAGCGCCTCGTCCCGGTCCTGCCAGTGCCCGATGCCGCCACGGGCCAGCCGGTGCTCGATGCTGCGCAGCACCGCCGCCGCGGCGTCGCGCCAGCCCGTGGGCGCCTCCGCCTCCGCCAGCGCCGCGCCGAACGGCAGGCCGGGCGGCGGCGATCCCGACAGCACCCGGCCCAGCGCCTCGATCAAGGAGGCCGGGTCGTCGAACTCGATCAGGCGGCCCGGCAGGCGGGAATGCGACGCGACCTCCGTCCACAGCGGGCTGCGGCGCACCAGCACCGGGCGGCCATAGGCCAGGCTCTCCACCACCGGCAGCCCGAAGCCTTCGTAGAACGACGGATACACCACGGCGCGGGCGGTCGCGACCAGGCGATGCACCTCGTCCTCGGCCATCTCGCCGCTGGGGATCACGTGCACCCCGGCCACGGCCGACCCTTGGCCGCCGCCGAGCACGGCGAAGTCCTGCAGCGGGAACGCCTCGGCCAGCAGCCGCAAGGTCGGCGCGATGCCCTTGTGGTCGTAGCTGTTGCCGAACAGCAGGACGTGCCCGCCGGGCGGCATGTCCCGGAACCGCCGCAGCGCGTGCTCGTCCGTGAGGAAGCTCAGGTGCATCACTTGCTCCGTGACACCCGGCGCCACCGGGAAGCGGGTCCGGAACCGGTCCTGCGAGAAGGCGGAGATGTACGTCAGCATGTCCGAATGCCGCGCGACGAAGCGCCACGCCCATTCCAGGCGCTCGGGCGCGGGAAACAGGATGTCCCAGCCGATGGTGTCAAGGATGTTGAAGCCGATCAGGAAGGCGGCGCGGTGCATCTCCGCCACCGTCTCGACGGCCCAGGGCTGGTTGAGCATCACGGCGGCGGCGTAGCCGCCGGGCACGTCGCCGGACAGCCGGTTGAACTGGGGGTAGCGCGCCGCCATGCCGTGGAACTCGGTGGCCGCCGCGTCGGCGAGGATGTCGATTTGCCAGGAGGCGTCCAGCGCCGCGAAGCCGTCCAACATGCCCAGCACGCATTTCGACGTGCCGTTGTGCAGGGTGGTGAGGCCGCGGCAGTTGAGCAGTAGGCGGCGGCGCGCGCCGGACGCCGGGTAAGCGGCGCTCAGCAGCGGCTCCAGCCGGCGCTGCGCCAGCCTGTCGTTCTCCGCCGCGGCGCGCGCCGTGTCGGGATACAGCGCCGAAAGCCGGGCCTCGTCGCCTGCCGGCGGTGCCGGGTAGAGGTCGCCCGGCGAGAGCGCCGAAGGAACGACGACGCGGTTCGCCACCACGTTGCGGAACCCGCGGCGCCGGGCTTGGCAGAGATCATGGGCGACTGCGCCCCGCACGGAGGTGAACTGCGTGTCCGGCTCCATCGCGGATACGACCTCCCGCCGGATCACGGTCAAGGCCGCGGACCACTCCGCCGTCATCACGCCGCGCGGCAGCCGCGCCAGGGCCGCGCGGGAGGTCATCGCCGCGCCCGTCTCCGGCCCGGCGGCGGGAGGCACTGGCCACACCCCGTCCGTCGCCGAATGGGCGAAGCGCGGCTGCGCGCTGCCGAACAGCGGATCGCGCCCGAGTTCGTCCAAGAGCGGCTGCACCACCCCGTTGTCCGGCAGAAGCGGCCCCAGGATCACGACCAGGTGCCGCCGCCGCCGCGCCGCATGGGCCACGGCGCGGGACCAAGCGGTGGCGGGCGCGGCGGCACCGTCCGGCAGCACGGCCAAGCTGCCGGCCGCATGGGCGAACCCGCATTGGACCTCCAGCAGCCGCAGGTGCCGCGCCGCCGCGTCCCCGTCCAGCCCGACGCCCGACAGGTCCACGAACAC
>CAXTUQ010000643.1:0-3490 GCA_964247405.1 uncultured Acetobacteraceae bacterium | reverse complement strand
AGCCCCAAGCCGAACCTACTCACGTTTGAGTCAGAGCGGATGGCCGTTGGTATGAGCGCGATAATCCAGTGTATCGCGATCACTGATTCCGTTTGATCGTGATCACCTGGTCCACGGGATCGCGATCATCCATTCCGGTGATCGTGATCGCGTTGGGCGCTGCGGCCTTTGGGCCGGTGCGTCTGGCAGTTTCTCAACCCAGGGTAGTCTTTCCCCCTGCCGAGAGCAGGGGACGGGATGCCAAGCGAGAGAGTGCCGATGCGCAAGATACGAGACGTTCTGCGGCTGGGCCATGGCCTGCCGCAGCGTGCTGTGGGCCGCAGCCTTGGCCTGAGCCAGGCGGCGGTAAGCCATTATTTGGGCCGTGCCCGCCGTGCTGGTTTGGGCTGGCCGTTGCCGGAAGGCTTGGACGATGACCGGCTGGAGGCACTGCTGTTCCCGCCTATGCCGGACTTGCTGGCGGAGCGGCGGCTGGTGCCGGACTGGGCGTGGGCGCACCGGGAGCTGCGCCGGTCCCACGTGAGGCTGACCCTGTTGTGGCCCAGGCAAGGCTGGGCCAGTGTGCCCGTCCCCTTGATCGCTGCACCACGCTGGCGCAGGATTGCAGAACTGTGGCAGCATTAACCCTTGTCAGCGAACAGCCAATTAGCATACAACTTTTAGTCGAATCTAAACTAGAATTTTCGACCGTGCGACAAGTAGGTCTGGGTTCAGTTTTCAACTTCTGATGTACTTCATAAGGCCATGATCGGGCTGGCGTCACTCGGGCTGCTTCGGTCCAGCTAGTAAGAAGGACGCCGATGCTGGCCAGAGATGATCATGATCGCAATCCCGTTCGAGACGAACTGCTGGCTGAACTTCTGCCTCGACAGCCGCTCCTCGCTCTTATTAACGTCGTCACGGCATTCTTGTTCGCCTCAGGCGTTGCTAATGCCGCGCCGACACCAGTGCTCGCCGCGTGGCTCGGCTACATGGTGCTCTCGCAGGCAGTCCGCCTGCTCTGCTGGCGGCGGTACGCGAGGGGAGAGTCGCCCGGCGACGCCGCCGTATGGCTCATTGCGACCTCGGGGGCTGCCGGTATTGGCTGGGGCGTGATTGGTCCGCTCTTCAACAGCATCGGGTCCCCAGCGCAGCAGATACTCGTGCCCTTCTTCCTCGCCGGCATGGTGGCGGGCGCGGTGGCAAACCTCGCCGGTGATCTCACGGTACTCTACGCGTTTCTCGTCCCTGCGCTCTTGCCGGTCACGGTGCGCCTCGCCTTCACCGGAGAACCCGTCGCGCATACGATGGCGCTCACGATCCTGGCCTATGCGGTTGGGCTATCGGCGGTGGCCTATCAGGTGCACCGCTCACTCCGGCGGTCGGCCCAGCTGCACCTCGAGAATGCGGATCTCGTCGCAGACCTGCAGCGGGCGCGGTGCGGCCTCGAGCGGCTGGTCGAGCGGCGTGGCGCCGAGTTGGATGCGGTGATGGAGACCGTGCCGGTGGCAGTCTGGCTTGCGCATGACCCTGAGGCTCAGCGGATCACGAGCAGCCGTCGCGCGGCTGAGATGCTGCGCCTCGAGCCGAGAGCCGCCGAGGCCCTTGCTGCACCAGAGGGGAAGTGGCCGGGGCACATCCGAGTGCTTAGGGAAGACGAGGAGGTGCCGGTCGAGGACATGCCCCTGCGGCGGGCTGCGCGCGGCGAGACGGTGCAAGGCGAGGAGCTCCGGGTGGTCTTCGAAAACGGCGCCTTCCTTGACATGCTGATCAGCGCCGCGACGGTGCGGGACGCAAGGGGCAAGCCCACTGGTGCGGTTGGTGCCGCCATGGACATCACGGAACGCAAGCGGGCCGAGGAGCGGGTCAGGCACTTGGCCCACCACGATCAGCTGACTGGCCTGCCCAATCGGGTTCTGCTCCACGATCGGCTGCAACGGGCGGTCGGCCTCGCGCATCCTGGCGGCTCGCGCCTCGGCCTGCTGCTGCTCGATCTGGACCACTTCAAAGACATCAACGACACGCTGGGCCACCCGGCAGGGGACGGGTTGCTGCGGGCGGCCGCTGAGCGGTTCAGGAGAGTGCTTCGTCCCGGCGATACGCTGGCCCGTCTTGGCGGAGACGAGTTCGCCGTCGTGCTGCCTGGTCTGGCAGGAGGCGAAGGAGCGGCTGCGCTGGCGCAACGTTTGATCAACGCCCTTGCCGGGCCATTCGTGTTGGAGGCGCAGGAGGTGCACGTCTCGGCCAGCGTCGGGATCGCGCTTTTCGAGGGGGAGCCTGACCATGCAGACGAGTTGGTTCGGAAGGCCGACTTGGCGCTCTATAAAGCCAAACGGGAGGGCCGCGGCCGGTTCAGCTGCTTTGAACCGTCTATGGATACCGAGGCGCAGGCTCGAGGAAGGCTTGATCGCGAACTGCGCGCCGCTCTCGACAAAGGAGAGTTCGTTCTGCACTACCAGCCACAGGTCGATCTCAGGACCGGCCGCGTGGACAGCGTGGAGGCGCTGGTGCGTTGGCGCCACCCGGAGCGCAGGCTGGTGCTGCCGGGCGAGTTCATTCCTGCTGCCGAGGCGAGCGGCCTGATCCGCCCGCTCGGCGCCTGGGTGCTGGGCGAGGCTTGCCGGCAGGCGAGGGCCTGGCAAGACGAGGGCCTTGAACTCCTGATGATGGTAAACCTGTCGCCGGCGCAACTGCGCCACGACGGTCTGCTGCACGAGATCGACGATGCCCTGTGCGCAAGCGGTCTCGACCCGCATGGGCTCGAACTGGAGATCACTGAGAACCTTTTCATGGAGCGCTCCGAGGGCACGATCGACCGAGCCTTGCGTGGCCTCGCTGCACGCGGCATCCGCTTGGCACTGGACGACTTCGGGACGGGCTACAGCTCATTGGCCTCCCTTAGGCGCCTGCCGGTAGCGAAGATCAAGATCGACCGCTCCTTCGTGCGAGACATTGGCTGCGGTCCGGAGGACGAGGCGGTGGTGCGGGCGATGGTGAGCCTCGGCCACGCGCTCGGCAAGCGAGTGGTGGCGGAGGGGGTAGAACATGAGGCGCAGCTCGCGTTCCTGCGCCGTATAGGCTGTGACGCGGCGCAGGGTTTTCTGCTCGCCAGGTCGCAGGCGCCGAACGAGCTCGGGCTCCTGCTTAGGACTGTATCTCCAGCAGTTGTTGGGATACCAACCTGACAACGTCGATCTGCGAGATCTTAACGGGAGAAGCGCGCGCTGTTCGCCGACATCATTGACGGCGTGGCCACCGCGAGCCTGCACCGCCTCGACCTGCCGATCCTGCTGCGCGCCGTCGGCGGCTAAAACAAGTGCAGATCGGCCCGTGTCGATCTGTCGCGTTCCCTCATTCACGCGACGCACGCCGCGCACGCCGAGTGGTCGTCTGAACCGTCCCTGGATCGTGCCGCTCCCTTGATCTGGCCTCCTCAACCCCCTGTGTCCCTCTTCACCGCGAACACGCGTTCGGTGACGTTGTTGCGCCACAGGTCGGCGGGGCGGAGGTA
>CAXTUQ010000642.1:0-3501 GCA_964247405.1 uncultured Acetobacteraceae bacterium | reverse complement strand
CCTTGCAGCTCCCTCAGTCGCGGCCGAAGCCGCGGGGTGGGTCAACCTCCAGGCCGGACAGGTCCAGGTCGCACACCGCCCGCAGCGCGTCGGCTGTGGGGGTGTCCGCCAGGCTCTCGGGCAGTCCGTCCAGCCATTGCTGGTAGTCGGCTTGCAGCTCGATCAGCTCCGCCACCGCGTCGCGCCACCGCTGCGGCCGGCTGCGGCGGTCGGCAGGCCGGCGGTAGCGCACCTTCACGGTTGCCGGCGTGTCGGCCGCGTGGGCGGCCCGGTAGCGGGCCTGGCGCTCGGCCAGGGTCATCGCGCGCTCGCCGAGGGGCTTGGGACCAGGGGGCATAGCCTTCTCTAATGCGTTACGTAACGCATTGCAATGGGCTGGCTACGGCGGCTTGAAGCCAAACACCCCGAAGAAGGTGGCGCGGTGCAGGCCGAGCCAGACGGCCGGGGCGTCCCCGAGCTTGCCCGCGATGACGGCCGGATCAAGGGTGGCCAGCTTGTCGAAGCGCACCACGGACGGGACCTTGAGGCCGGTGCCGGGGGTGGGCGCGATCGGCGCCATGTCCGGCCCCGCGCGGGGCACGGAGGTGATGAAGCACACCACCAGGTCGGCGCGGCGGTGGTTGTCGCGCGAGACGACAAGGGCCGGGCGGCGCTTGTCGCCGGACAGGTCGGTGAACGGGAAACGGGCCAGGACGATGCTGCCAAAGGCGAACACCTAGCCGGCCCGCGGCGGCACCAGGTCGGCGTCGGTGTAAAGGTCGGGTTCGTCGGCGAGCCAGTCGAAGGCGCCGCCGGCCTGGGCGATGGCGGCCATGGGCAGGGCGTCGGCCTCGCTGTCCATGACCTCCACCAGCACATGCACGCGGGCGTTGGCGGCGATGCCATGGCGGGCCAGTTCGGCGGAAAGCTGGCCGGCTTCGGCGTCCAGGGTGATCCTTTGCACGGCAGCGTTCCTTTCCTTTCCGCCCATCCTAGTCCGCCCCGCTTTATTTGCGCATCAGTTCGGGGGCATGGCGGCCGAACCAGGAGCGGCCATCCTTGGCCATGTCCCAGGGGTCGCTCACGTCGCGCAGGGTGGGCAGCACGGCGTTGTCCGGATCGGCTGCGCTTTTGAGGGCGCGGCGGAGGGCGGCGCGGTGGTTGCGGTTGGCCCACCGCTTATCCTGCTTTTCGCTGGCCGTGCCCATGATGCTGATGATGGGCGTGCGCCGGCGCGAGCGGGCCATGGTCCTTCTCCCTGTTGCCCATCCTACTCGGCTGCGGCTGCGTCCGCATCGAAGGCGCGCAGTCCCCACCGTCGCCAGCGTGCTATGAGGTCGGCGGGTGTTGCTTCCTGGTGTCCGTCTGCTTGTTCTTGCAGCCGGTCCGCCAGGTCCAGGAACGCGCCGAGCAGGGTGGCGCGGTCGTCGCCGGTCAGCTCGACCAGGCCGGCTTTCTGCACGAGGCCGCCCAGCTCGATGAGCTGCCGGGTGCGTGCGCGTCGTTCCTGCACCCAGTCGCGTGTGTCGTGTCGGGTGCGGGCGAGGGTGAGCCTATTGTGCTGCACGGTCAGGCGCCGGAGCTGCGCCGTTGTGGCCTGGAGTTCCCGGAGCAGGATCGCCGGCTGTCTTTTTCCCCCGCTTGCCCCCTGCTTGAAAGAAGGCGTGTCCGCGTTCGGTCCACCTCGCGACGGCTTCGGGCTGCTTCTTGGATTGCTCCACGGCGGCGAGGAGTGCGCCGGCAAGGGCTTCCATGGGCAGGGCATCGGCGCCGAGAACTTGGACGAGTTCGCCAAGCTGGACGGTTTTCTGTGACTTGACCTTTTTGGCCTTGTCCATGAGGGCCTGGAGTTCGGCGTCGAAGTCTCTGGGCTTGCGGGCCATGGTTCGGCTCCAAGGTGGGAACGGCGGCGGCCAGGCTAACAGGCTGCCAGTTCCGTTGCCAAGCACGATCCAGCCCGCCCCATAGCCAGACGCGAGCCGCCCATCATTTCCGCTGCGAAGTGGAACGGAGCAGATTAGGAAATGCGCGCTTAAACATTGCGTTGCAATGTGCGCTGATAGACTGATAACCTGTCGAGGAACACGCGGGTCGGCCTTGCTGGATGGCAATCTACCACTTCTCTGTCAAAGTAGTCCAACGCTCGAAGGGGCGCAGCGCGGTTGCAGCCGCGGCCTATCGCTCGGCATCGGAGCTGGAGGACAAGTGCCTAGACCGAAGCCACGACTTCACAGCCAAGGCCGGTGTCGTGCATTCCGAGATCATGTTGCCGGAGGGTGCGCCGGATCGCTGGCTGGACCGGGCTGCCTTGTGGAACGAGGTCGAGGCGGTTGAACGGCGGCACGATGCGGTGCTGGCGCGCGAGATTGAGTTTGCGATCCCACGCGAGCTGTCGCAGTCCGCAGGCATAGCCCTAGCCCAGGACTTCGTGCGCGAGCAGTTCGTGGCGCGCGGGATGGTAGCGGACCTCAACGTGCATTGGACCATGGCGGCGGACGGCGAAGCGCAGCCACACGCGCACGTCATGCTGTCGATGCGGGCGGTCGATGGTGACAGGTTCGGCAAGAAGGAGCGTGACTGGAACGACCGGGGGCTGCTGCGCGGCTGGCGGGAGCGTTGGGCCGAGATGGCGAACGCACGGCTGTGCGAGCTGGACCATGACGTGCGGATTGACCACCGCTCGTATGCCGTCCAGGGCATCGACCTGGAGCCGCAGAACAAGATCGGTCCGGCGGGGGCACGCCGCGAGCAGCGGGGCGAGGACGCGGAGCGGGCGGCGGAGCACCGGGCGATTGCGCGGCGCAACGGCGAGGCGCTGCTGGCGGAGCCGGACGCGGCGCTGCGGATGCTGACGCAGCAGCGTTCGACGTTCAGCAAGCAAGACCTGGCGCGTTTGGTGCACCGGCACACGGACGGGGCGGAGCAGTTCGCGGCGGTAATGGCGAAGGTCACAGCGTCCCAGGAGATGGCGTGGGTGGGCTTGGATGGGCGCGGGCAGGCCCGATACAGCACGCGCGAGATGCTGGCCTGCGAGCGGCGGATGGAGTGGGCTGCGGCGACCATCGCCGAGGGGGACGCGCACCGTGTTCTGCCGGCGGCGGGACGGCAGGCGCTGGCGGCAGCGGCGGGGCATGGACTGGTGCTTGGGGACGAGCAGCGGGACGCCTTCGGGCATGTGACATCAGGGCGGGACCTGGCTTTGGTGGTGGGCTACGCGGGCACGGGCAAGAGCGCGATGCTGGGCGTGGCGCGGACAGCTTGGGAGGCGGCGGGCTTGCGGGTGCGGGGGGCGGCACTGTCCGGCATCGCGGCGGAGGGCTTGGAGGCGGGCAGCGGCATCGGGAGCCGGACGCTGGCGAGCCTCGAGTACGGGTGGAAGGAAGGCCGAGACCTGCTGACCAGCCGGGATGTGCTGGCAATCGACGAGGCGGGGCTGGTGGGGTCGCGGCAGATGGAGCGGGTGCTGAGGGCGGCGTCCGCGGCCGGGGCCAAGGTGGAGCTGGTGGGCGACCCCGAGCAGTT
>CAXTUQ010000641.1:0-3504 GCA_964247405.1 uncultured Acetobacteraceae bacterium | reverse complement strand
CCATAGATCATGCCCAGCGTGACGCCGTTGATAAGCTGCTGCAAAGCGTAGGCCATGGATCGCCTCTCCCTTCTTGTTCTATGCCCCGCCATTTGTTCGATTGTGGCGATGGTGTTCGGAACTGGCTGCTCCTGAAAACCAGTTCATCCTCGGTCAGCTCTTCACCCATCCAGCATTGCGAAACACAGACGGCACTTGATCCAGTGTCGGGACGACGGCATCCGGAATGTAATCTCCCGGCGCAACGCGCCCGGTGCCCCGGTCCACCCACACGCAGCGGAAACCCAGGTCGCGGGCCGCCACGAGGTCAAGGTGCGGGCTGGCGCAGACGTGGCAAACCTCCTCCTTGGCGACGCCCAGGTCTTGCCAGGCCCGTTCGAAGATCTCCCGCCGTGGCTTGTAGGCCCCGGCCTGCTCGGCCGTGACCACGCGGTCAATCGTGCCCGGCGGGCCTAGCTGGGCCACGTTGCCGGCGATGATGGCGTCGTCGGTGTTGCTGATGATGCAGAGCCGGAAGCCCGCGTCCTTCAGCAGCCGGAGCGTTGCAGGCACTTCCGGAAAGGGCGGCATGGCGGAAATGGACGAGGTGAGCGTGTCCACGTCCGCTCCGTCGCAAGCCAGGCCCAGTCCAGCCAGCGCCCGGCGCAGGCCCTCGCCCGCGACGGTGCGGAAGTTGCGGTGCGGGCGCTCCGCTTCCAGCGCGTGTTCGTGGTGGTCGTATGCCGCGATCAAGGTGCGCGGCTCGACACCTGCCGCGCCCCGCCGCGCCAGGACGCGGGCGACCGCCGCCAGCAGGCCCTCGTCCCACTGGATCAGGGTGCCGTAGCAATCGAAAGTCAGCCACGTCGGGCGCGGCGTGCCAAGGAGGGCCATCTGCGCGTCCTCCTATAGCCGCGGCATCACGGCGCCCTCGGAGGCGGGCGCGACGTGCTCGGCGTAGAATTTCAGGTAGCCGCGCGACACCTTGGACGGCGGCGGCACGTAGGCTTCCAACCGATTGCTCAGCACATCTGCGGCCACGTCGAGGTCGAGCCGGCGCCCTTCAAGGTCGATGACGATCCTGTCCCCGTCCGCCACCAGCGCAATCGGCCCGCCGCGTGCGGCTTCGGGGGTGACGTAGCCGATGGCCGGCCCGTGCGTGGCGCCGGAGAAGCGGCCATCGGTGACCAGCGCGCAGCTTTCGCCAAGTCCGGCACCCATGAGCGCAGAGGTCGCCCCCAGCATCTCGCGCATCCCCGGCCCGCCCTTGGTGCCCTCGTTGCGGATGACCACGCAGGTTCCCGGATTGACTGAGCCTGCCCGGAGCGCATCGATGGCCCCATCCTCGTCCTCGAACACCCGTGCGGCGAGCGTCACCTGCCACATGCCCTTGGCGACGCCCGATGCCTTCACCACGGCCCCGCCCGGCGCCAGCGTGCCGCGCAGGATGAAGAGGCTGCCTTCCGCTTCCACCGGCGCTGCGTCGGTGTGGATGCAATCGGGGTTGAGGATCTCGGCCGCATCGGCGACCTCGCCGGCGGTCTGGCCCGAAACGCCGGGCGCATCCCGGTTGAGCCTTGTCCCAAGCCCCTTCATCACGCCCGGCACGCCGCCGGCGTCGCCCAGCTCGGTGACACCCCAAGGCCCAGACGGCGCCAGCTTGACCAGGGTGGGCGTCTGCCGCGACAGGCGGTCCCACGTGTCGAACGATACGTCCACCCCAGCCTCCTTGGCCATGGCGATCATGTGCAGGACCATGTTGGTGGAGCCGCCCACCGCCATGCCGACGCGCATCGCGTTCTCGAACGCTTCGGCAGTCAGGATGTGCGAGGGCCTGATGTCGTCGCGCAGCAGCTCCATGATCCGCATGCCCACGGCCTGGGCCGCCCGGAGCTGCGCGTTGGAGCCGGCCGGCAGCGTGCCGGTGCCGGGCAGCGCCAAGCCGAGCGCCTCGGTGTAGATGCCGGCGGTGTTGCCGGAGGTGGCGGTGTCGCAGGCGCCGGGGCCTGGGAAGTGCGCGTCCTCCATACCTTGAAGGTCCTCGCGCGACAGAGCGCCGCGCAGGTGCTCGCCCACGCCGTCATAAACCGTTTCCAGGAACACCTTGCGCCCGCGCCACATCCCGACTGGCGTGGGGCCGCCGTAGAGCAGGATGGAGGGCAGGTCGAGGCGCGAGGCCGCCATGACCATGCCCGGCACCACCTTGTCGCCCGAGGGCAGCAGGACCATGGCGTCGAAGCGGTGGCCCTGCACCATCAGCTCCACCATGTCGGCCACCACGTCCCGGGAGGGCAGCACGTAGCGCATGCCCTCGCTGGCGAACGTCTCGCTGTCGGTCACGTGGAAGGCATTGAACTCGCACGGCGTGCCGCCCGCGCGGTAGATTCCGGCCTTCACGGCGTCGGCGACCCGGCGCAGATGGGCGTTCTCGGGCGAGAAGTCCTGGAAGGTGTTGACCAGCGCGATCAACGGGCGGTCAAGGTCGGCGTCCGTGACCCCGGCGCCCTTGATCCAGGCGCGCTGGAGCGAGCGGGTCACGCCTTGATACTGCTGGCGGCTGCGTAGATCGTTGCGCATGGCTTCTCCATCCCTCGCCGAGGTCCGGCGCGGCTCCTGTGTTGACATCCAGCATCCGGGGCGGCCTTGAACGGGCCGCGGCTCAGCCGTCCGGGGCGGCCCTCTGTTGCGCGCGGACGGCCGCCTCCAGCTTGCGGCCTTCGGTCAGCGTGTGCTCCTCGAATAGCCGGGCGGCGGCTTCGCCATCGCCTGCAAGCAGGGCGTCGAGAAGGGGGCGGTGCTGCGCCTCGATGTCGCCTGGGTTGGCGATCAAGGCATTGCTGGAGGCGATGAGCAGCCTGACCTGCTGCTCGACCAGCCGGTACTGTTCGCGCAGCCGGCCGTGTGCGGCGTGGTCAACCACGGCCTGGTGCAGCGCGAAATCGCACGCCGCCATGCGCGATGGCGAGTTGCCGGAGCAGGCCGCAGCCAGGTTGTCGAACGCGCCCTGCAGCTTGTAGCGGCCTTGATGGTCCAGCTCGCCCGCAGCGAGCCGGGCAGCGAGGCCCTCCAGCGGCGCGCGGAGCGTGTACAGCTCCCAAACATCACGGCCGGTGAGCGCCACGACCTGCCAACCGGTGTAGGGGACCTGAACAACCAATCCCTCCGAGGCGAGCCGGTGAAGGGCAGTGCGAACGGTGGCACGAGAGATGGCGAGCGCCTCCGAAAGGCCCATCTCCGTCAGCCGACTTCCGGCGGAAGCGGTTCCGGTCAGGATGTGGTCGCGCAGGACGTCGAGCGCCTGGTCTTCCGTGCTGCGTCGGACGATGGGGGATAAGGCTGCCATGAACCTCTTCTAGCCTAATGCCAGATTGTCGGCAATCTGGCATTTGGTATTCGGCAGCAAGTTTTTCGTTGGTGCCCTGTGCTGCACGGGTAGACCTTAGCGAGGCACTCCGGTGAGACACTTTCCACGTCTCGCATGGGTTGTTTTCAGGCTTCTGAGACGATAGCCTGAGCAGATCTAGA
>CAXTUQ010000640.1:0-3520 GCA_964247405.1 uncultured Acetobacteraceae bacterium | reverse complement strand
GTGCGCGACGAGGCCGGGCGGATCGGCCATGCCGTGATCGCCGGGCGTGACCAGCGTCAGGCCGAGTTGGCGGCGGCGCTGGACGCCGCCTTGCAGGACCCGGCGCGGCAGGACCGGCTGCGGCGGGCCGTGATCGCCCCCCTCCATGCGGCGCAGCAGGCGGCGCGTGCTGTCACCGCCGGCAAGGCGGCGGCGACCCGCGTGGCGTTCTTCACCTTGGCGACTATGCGCTCATGACGCTCGACCGGCCCGGCTTCGCCGATCCCGCCACGGACGCCCAATCCTGCTTCCGCGCCGTGCTGGACGCCATGAGCCGGCCCGGCACAATCACTTCCGCCGGGGCCGGGCTGCTTCCCCCGGCGCCGCTCGACCCGGCCACGGCGGCGGTGCTGCTGACCCTTGCCGATGCCGACACGCCGCTGTGGCTGGACCCGGCGGCTTCGGCAGCCGCGGATTGGGCGGCGTTCCACTGCGGCGCCCCACGGGCGGCAAGCATCTGGGAGGCCGCGTTCGCCTGCGCCCTGGCGATGCCGGCGCTGTCCAGCCTGCATTCCGGCACCGATTTAGCACCGGAAGAGTCGGCCACGCTGATCCTGCAAGTGCCGGCATTGGGGCAGGGGACGCCGTTTCGCCTGTCCGGCCCCGGGCTGCGCGCGCCGGCGCTGCTGCGTCTGGACGGCCTGCCCGATGGTTTCTTGGCGCAATGGGCGGCCAACCACGCCCTGTACCCGTGCGGCGTGGACGTGGTGCTGTGCGAGGGCGAGCGCCTCTGCGCCCTGCCGCGCAGCGTGCGGATCGAGGAGGGCTGACCGATGGCCTACGTCGCGGTCAAAGGGGGCGAACGCGCCATCGACGCCGCCCATGCCTGGCTGGCGGAGGACCGGCGGGGCGACCCGGCGGTCCCGGAACTCACGACCGTGCAGGTCGCCGAGCAGCTTGGCCGGGCCGTGGACCGGGTGATGGCGGAGGGCGCATGCTACGACCCCGGCCTCGCGGCGCTCGCGGTCAAGCAGGCGCAGGGCGACCTGATCGAGGCGGCGTTCCTTTTGCGGGCCTACCGCACCACCTTGCCGCGCTTCGCCGACACGCGCCCGGTCGAAACCGGCGCCATGGCGGTGCGCCGCCGCGTGTCCGCCGTGTTCAAGGACATGCCGGGCGGCCAGGTGCTCGGCCCTACCTACGACTACACGCACCGGCTGCTCGACTTCGCCCTGGCCGAACCCGGCGGCGCCGTGGCGGAGGCTGGGTCCGCACCGCCGGGCGGGCCGATGCCCGGGGTGATGGACCTGCTGGGCCAGGAGGGTTTGATCGAGCCGGAGGCGCATTCGGATGATCGCCCCGGCGACCTGACCCGCGAGCCGCTTTCCTTTCCCGCCGGGCGCGACGTGCGCCTGCAAGCCCTGGCGCGCGGCGACGAGGGCTTCCTGCTGGCGCTCGGCTACTCCGGGCAGCGCGGCTACGGCGGCGCGCACCCGTTCGTCGGCGAGCTGCGCGTGGGGGAAGTCGCGGTCGAAGTCGAAATGCCGGAACTGGGCTTTGCCCTGGACATCGGCGACATCACCGTGACCGAGTGCCAGATGGTCAACCAGTTCCGCGGCAGCAAAGAGGTCCCGCCGCAGTTCACCCGCGGCTACGGCCTGTGCTTCGGCCACAGCGAGCGCAAGGCGATGGGCATGGCCCTGGTGGACCGCGCGATGCGGGCGTCCGAGCTGGGGGAGGACGTGACGGCGCCGGCGCAGAGCGTGGAGTTCGTGCTGTCCCACTGCGACAACATCGAGGCGACGGGCTTCGTCGAGCACCTGAAGCTGCCGCACTACGTCGATTTCCAGAGTGAACTGGAAACAATCCGTCGGCTGCGGGCCGGCGTGGAGGCGGGTGACGTGGAGGCGGGGGCGTGAACGGCTACAATTTCGCCTACCTGGACGAGCAGACCAAGCGCATGATCCGCCGCGCCCTGCTCAAAGCGGTCGCCATCCCCGGCCACCAGGTGCCGTTCGGCTCGCGCGAGATGCCGCTGCCCTATGGATGGGGCACCGGCGGCATCCAGGTCACGGCCAGCATCCTGGGCCGCGCGGACGTGCTGAAGGTCATCGACCAGGGCGCCGACGACACCACCAACGCCGTGTCCATCCGCCGCTTCTTCGCCCGCACCGCCGGCGTCGCCACCACCACGCGCACGGCGGAGGCCAGCGTGATCCAGACCCGGCACCGCATCCCGGAAACGCCGCTCCGCGACGACCAGATCCTGGTTTACCAAGTCCCGCAGCCCGAGCCGCTGTCCAAGCTGGAACCCAGCCGCGCGGAAACCCGGCGGATGCACGCGCTCGCGGAGTACGGGCTGATGCACGTCAAGCTGTATGAGGACATCGCCCGGATCGGCGCCGTCACCATCAGCTACGACTACCCGGTGATGGTGAACGGGCGCCACCTGATGTCGCCCTCGCCGATCCCGGCCTTCGACACGCGGAAAATGGACGGCATGGCGGCGCTGCAGCTGTTCGGCGCCGGGCGGGAAAAGCGGATCTATGCCATCCCGCCTTACACGGCGGTCAAGCCGCTGGATTTCGAGGACCATCCGTTCCGCCTGACCCGCGCGCCGCACGCCTGCGCGCTGTGCGGTGCTGGGACAGCTACCTGGACGAGGTCGTGACCGACGACCGCGGCGGGCGCATGTTCGTATGCTCCGACACGGATTTCTGCGCGGCCCGCCAATCCGGCGAGGCCGCATGAGTCCGGGCGCGCTGCTGTCGGCGCGCGGCCTGCGGCTGTCCTACGGCCGCATCGCCGCGCTGGACGGGGTGGACGCGGAGGTGTTCCCCGGCGAGGTGCTCGCCGTGGTGGGGGAAAGCGGATCGGGCAAGACGACGCTGCTGCACGCCTTGTCGGGCGCCGTGCGCCCGGAGGCCGGGATGGTGTCGTACCGCGGCCCGGACGGCGGCGTGCACGACGTGCATCGCATGCCCGCCCCGGCGCTGCGCGCGCTGCACCGCTCGGACTGGGGCACGGTGCACCAGGACCCGCGGCAGTCGCTGCGCATGGCCGTGTCCGCCGGGGGCAACGTGGGCGAGCGCTTGATGGCGCAGGGCGCGCGGCATTACGGCGGCATCCGCGCGGCCGCCATCGACTGGCTGCGGGAAGTGGAGATCGCCGCCGACCGGGTGGACGACCTGCCCCGCACCTTCTCCGGCGGCATGCTGCAGCGGCTGCAGATCGCGCGCACGCTGGTGACGCAGCCGCGGCTGGTGTTCATGGACGAGCCGACCGGCGGGCTGGACGTGTCGGTGCAGGCCCGGCTGCTCGACCTGATCCGCGGCCTGGTGGCCCGGCTGGGCGTGGCGGTGGTGCTGGTCACGCATGACATCGCGGTGGCGCGTTTGCTCGCCGGGCGGATCGTGGTGATGCGGGCCGGGCGGGTCGTGGAAACCGGGCTGACGGACCAAGTGCTGGACGACCCGCAGCACCCCTACACGCAGTTGCTGGTCAGCTCGGTGCTGCACGCATGAAAGCCCTCTCCCTTGGG
>CAXTUQ010000639.1:0-3529 GCA_964247405.1 uncultured Acetobacteraceae bacterium | reverse complement strand
GACATGCGGAGCGGCGACCGGGCCGCCGAACGCGCACGGCCGCGCGACAGGGGGCGGCGCGACGACGACCTGGGTCCGTCGGTGCTGGGATTTGGGGAGGACGTGCCGGCGTTCATGCTGCTACGCTCCCGTGCGGGCCGCGTGTCCGCGCCGGAGCCGGTCGAGAGCGAGTAGCAGGAGGAAGCCAGAATGAACGTCGTCTCCCCGATCCAGCAGCCGGAGGCCGCAGAAGCCAAGCTGATGGAGGACCGCCCGGCGGCGTCCCGCAAGCTGGGGCCGTTCCAGTGGGACGATGCGCTGCGCCTCGACGACCAGCTTTCGGAAGACGAGCGCGCGATGCGCGATGCCGCGCACGCCTACTGCCAGGACAAGCTGTTCACCCGTGTGCTCAGCGCCAACCGCCATGAGCGGTTCGACCGCGAGATCATGAACGAGATGGGGGAGATGGGCTTCCTGGGCGCGACGCTCGACAGCCACGGCTGCGCCGGTGTCGGCTACGTCGCCTACGGCCTGATCGCCCGCGAGGTGGAGCGGGTCGATAGCGGCTACCGCAGCGCGTTCAGCGTGCAGTCCTCCTTGGTGATGTACCCGATCTGGGCTTTCGGCTCGGAGGACCAGAAGGACCGCTTCCTGCCGAAGCTGCGCAGCGGCGAGTTCGTTGGCTGCTTCGGCCTCACCGAGCCGGACGCCGGGTCCGACCCGGCCAGCATGAGAACACGGGCCAAGACCGTGGATGGCGGCTTCGTGCTGAACGGGTCCAAGACCTGGATCACCAACTCGCCCATTGCGGACGTGTTCGTGATGTGGGCGAAGAACGATGCCGGGGAGATCAAGGGCTACATCCTTGAGAAGGGCATGGCTGGGCTGACCGCGCCGAAGATCGAGGGCAAGTTCGCGTTGCGCGCCTCCATCACCGGCATGATCATGATGCAGGATGTGTTCGTGCCGGCGGGCAACGAGCTGCCGCACGTCAGGGGCCTGCGCGGCCCGTTCTCCTGCTTGAACAACGCGCGCTACGGCATCAGTTGGGGCGCGCTGGGAGCGGCCGAGTTCTGCTGGCACGCCGCGCGCAGCTACACTATGGAGCGCCAGATGTTCGGGCGTCCGCTGGCGCAGACGCAGTTGATCCAGAAGAAGCTCGCGGACATGCAGACCGACATCACTCTGGGCTTGCAGGGCGCGCTGCGGCTCGGGCGGCTGATGGAGGAGGGCCGGGCGGCGCCGGAGATGATCAGCCTGATGAAGCGCAACAACTGCGGCAAGGCGCTCGACATCGCCCGGGTGTCGCGCGACATGCACGGCGGCAACGGCATCGCCGACGAGTACCACGTCATCCGGCATGTCATGAACCTGGAAGCCGTGAACACCTACGAGGGCACGCATGACGTGCATGCGTTGATTCTTGGCCGCGCCCAGACTGGCCTCTCCGCCTTCGGGGGATAGCTGCCCGCCCGTCCGCGTTGGGCGCATCGGCGCCGACGGGGACGGGGTCGCGGCCTTGCCGGACGGGGCGGCGCTGTTCCTGCCGGGAACGCTCCCGGGCGAGTTGGCGCAGCCCGGCCCCGTGTCGCGCCGCGGCGAGGGCTGGACGGCCGAGGCCAAAGTGCAGGAGCCGTCCGCCGACCGGGTGGCGTCTCCTTGCCCGCACTTCGGGCCGTGCGGCGGTTGCACTTTGCAGCATTGGCGGGACGAGGCCTATGCCGATTGGAAGCTGACGCAGGTGGCTGACGCGCTGCGGCGCATGGGCGCTCCAGAGGTCGCTCTGACTCTGGCGCGCACTCCTCCCGCCGCCCGGCGCCGCATGGACCTGGCGATCCGGCGCGAGGGTCCGGCCCTGCGCATCGGCCTGCACCGCCGCCGGTCGCGCGACATCATTGATATGCACGCCTGCCCGGTGCTGCACCCCAAGCTGTTCGCCCTGGTCCAGGCGCTGCGCCCGGTGCTGCTGCGGCTGGCCGGGCTGCGGCGCGAAGGGTCGGCGGTGGTGAACCTGCTGGACAGCGGGCCGGACCTGCTGCTCCGCACCGACGCGCCGCTCACCGCCGGGGACCGCACGCTGCTGACGGCGCTGGCGCATGCGCACGGGTTGCCGCGCATCAGTTGGGAACCCGGCGCGGGGCGGGGCGGCACCGGTCTGACGGAACCGGCGTGCAGCTTGCGCCCGGCGACGACGGTGTTCAATGGGGTCACTACGCCCATTCCGCCCGGCGCGTTCCTCCAGGCCTCGCGCGAAGGCGAAGCGGCCATCGTCGCGGCCGTGCTGGCGGCGCTGCCGGACGGGCTAGCGGCAAAGGCAAGGATTGTCGAGCTGTTCGCCGGCACCGGCAGCATCACCCACGCTTTGGCTACCCGCGGCCGGGTGCAGGCCTATGAGGGCGACGCCGCGGCCTACGACGCGCTGCGCCGGGCGGTGAACCCCCGGGTCGTGGCGACGCGGCGGGATCTGGCCCGGCAGCCGTTGCAGGCAGCGGAGCTGAAAGGCGCCGAGGCGGTCGTGCTGGACCCGCCGCATGGCGGCGCGCTGGCGCAGATGCCGGCGCTGGCCGCGAGCGGCGTGCCGATTGTCTATGTAGGCTGCAACCCGGCGGCGCTGGCGCGGGATGGACGAATGCTGCTGCAGGCAGGGTATCAGGTGGCCTCGGCTGCCGCCATCGACCAGTTCCTGTGGTCGGCCCGAGTGGAAAGCGTGGTGGCGTTTCGGCGGCCCGCGCCGCGCCGGTGATCACGTTCCGCGACGCCGTCGAGGCCGATTTGCCCGCCGTCGTGCGGCTGTTGGCCGACGACCGTTTCGGCCAAGGGCGGGAACGGGACGAGGCGCCCTTACCGGAGAGCTACGCCCAGGGTTTTCGGGCCATGCTGGCGCAGGGCGGGCGTCTGATCCTGGCGGAACAGGACAGTGCGATGGTCGGCTGCCTGCAACTCAACGTCATCCACGGCGTGTCGCAGCAAGGGCAGAGCCGGGCGCAGGTCGAGGGCGTGCGGGTGGACAGCGCACGGCGCGGCGGCGGGATCGGTGCGGCGCTGATGCGGTATGCGATGTCGGAGGCTCGGGCGGCTGGGTGCGGAGTGATGCAATTGACCACGAACAGCAGCCGGGCGGAGGCGCAGAGGTTTTATGCACGGCTGGGGTTTACGCACAGCCATGCGGGGATGAAAGCTTTGTTGAAGCCTCGATAACTGCTCGTAGCAATGGCAAATCTGAACTGATACTGGCCTGCACAAGTCCTGACCTAATGCCGGCGCGTCCCAGTCGGTGCTGGACGGTGTGAGGCAGCAGGTCAACTCTTATGCGGGCCGGTTGATACGGGTGACACCATTGATCGACCTGTGTGCGGCTACTGATGGGTTTCACCCATCCTACGCGACTACGCGACCCATATCGTAATGAAACCCATCGGCGGAGGACGGCCATTCAACCAAGCCGTCCGTACGAGAGCAGGGCATTGGACACACCACAGTCTCAGGGAGTCGTTGGGCAGGTGCCGTCGTGACTTGTGTGGAAATTGCTTAGTCGGTGTGTCTCCGGCGG
>CAXTUQ010000638.1:0-3530 GCA_964247405.1 uncultured Acetobacteraceae bacterium | reverse complement strand
TTCGTACTCCCGGATCTCGGCGCTGACCTCCGAGGAGATGCTGACCGGGAGACCGGGGCAGGCGCGCAGGATGCCGTCGCGCAGCGCCTGTTCGTGCGCCGGGTTGACCGTGGCGTGCAGCAGGCTGATGGCGACGGTTTCGGCGCCCATCTCTCGGATCGCGGCCACGGCTCCCTCCATCGCCGCCGGGGACAAGGCACGTTCGACGCTGCCGTCGGCGCGCATCCGCTCGGCGACGCCCAGGCGGCGCTCCCGCGGGATCAGCGGCTCGGCGCGCTGCTGCCGCAGGCCGTAGATGTCGCGCCGGGCATGGCGGCCGATCTCCAGCACGTCGCGGAACCCCTCGGTCGCCAGCAGCGCGCCGCGGGGCAGCTTGCGCTCCAGCACGGCGTTGGTGGCGATGGTGGTGCCATGCAGCAAAAGGCTGACATCCGCCAGGGCGAAGCCGAACCGGCCCGCCGCCTCGTCGATGCCAGCCATCAGGCCAATCGAGGGATCGTCCGGCGTCGTCGGCGTCTTCACGCTGCCGGACCGCCCGGTGCGGGCGTCGAACACCTGGAGGTCGGTGAAGGTCCCGCCGATGTCGATGCCCAGCCGTACTGCCATGCCGTCCCCTGCCCTGCCCTGCCGAACGCGCCGCGATGCGGCGGGTCCGGTCAAGTTTTGCAGGAACGGCGCGGCTTGCACACTCCGCCGCACGGCCGGGCTGGCAGCCTGCGGCGGGGTGTCAAGAATGCCGACAGCGGCCGTGGAGTCGGGCCGCCGGGCATTGGGCTTCAGGCGTGAGGACGGCGCCGGGCGATGCCGATGCCGACCAGGCCGACGCCCAGGATGGCCAGGCTGACGGGCTCAGGCACCTGGGATATGGAGACTGCGGTCAGCAGCGTCGAAGCTTGGCTGTTCGACGTGGCGGTGTTGGCGAAGGTGATTTTGACGAAGGTGTTGGCCGCGACGAAGGTGTCGGACTGGATGGGCGTGAACGCCGTGCTGAAGGTGTTGATGGGATCGACCGGCGTGAGCGTGGTCGGTGCAAGGACCTGCTGGTTGTCGGCGCTGATCGTGAACGTCGGCTTGGTCAACGGCTGGGCGCGGGCGTCGGCCCCGACGGAAATGCGGTAGGTCCGCCCGGCGACGAAGCCCTGGACGACTTGACTGAGCGAGCTGCTGGCGCCGGATAGGAAGCCCACGACGCTGCGAAGGCCCGAAGGTTCGAGCACGAAGCTCTGGGCGCCGGCTTGGCCGTTGTCGAATTGGCCGGAGTCGGCGTAGCTGTTGGATGCATAGCCGCCCGGCGTCCAATTTGAGATGAAGAAGTTGCCGGTTGCATTAGCCGAGTTGGCTGCCGCGTCAGTGGTGGTGAAGGTTGGGTTGAGCACGATCGGGTCGGCAGCGGCCGGCGTGGAAGCCAGCGCGACTGCCAACGCCGCAGCCACGCCGGCCGATGATGCTTTTTGCAGGAGCACGATAATCGCCTTTCTAAAACGTAACGATCCCGTTGCAACCAGCGTGCCATTGCTTAACACGTTGTTAACTAAAGAGTTGATGAAAAGCGTGAGATGTGAATGTAAAGCGGCTCGACACATGACGACGTGGAGGCATGTCCCGTCCGAACCGCAAAGCCTCAGCGCGAAAGGCTTCTCAGCACCGCGTCGCAGTTGGAGCGTCCGGACATCAGGCAGTCCTCGATGCGCGCCTTGTCGCGCAGGTGCTGGATCAGGAACAGGCCGGCCACCACCACCAGCAAGGCCACGGCCAGGCCGGCCAGGCTTGCCGTCAGCCGGTTCTCCTCGGCTGCCTCGTCCCTGATCGATCCGAACCGCACCCGGCGCACGAACTGCCTCCCCAACGACCGACGCCGCACCCTGGCCGTGCCGGCGCCGATGCGGCAGTGTAGTCCATGACCGGGGCGTGCTGGCAAGCGGCCTATGGTTTCCCCAATGGTCCCGAGGAAACAGGATGCCCGACGCCGCCCATCATCTTGCAGCCCGGCACCTTGCCGCCGCGGACCCGGCCTTTGCCGCGCTGCTCGCCCGCATCGGCCCCTGCACCGCGGCGCCGACCGTGCGCGAACCCTATGAGGCGCTGGTCCGCGCCATCGCGCACCAGCAACTGCACGGCCGCGCCGCCCAGGCCATCCTCGCCCGGCTGGCGGCCCTTCACCCCGGTCCCGCCTTTCCGCCGCCGGACCAGCTCGCGGCGACGCCGGACGAGGCTTTGCGGGCCTGCGGCTTCTCCGGCAGCAAGATCGCCGCCATCCGCGACATCTGCGCCCATGCCCTGAACGGCATCGTGCCCACGTTGCAAGGCGCTGCCGCCTTGTCGGACGAGGAGCTGATCCGCCGGCTGGTCGCCATACGCGGCGTCGGCCGCTGGACGGTGGAGATGCTGCTGATCTCGACGCTCGGCCGCCCGGACGTGCTTCCGGTGGACGATTTCGGCGTGCGGGAAGGCTGGCGGCTCATCAAGCAACTGCCGGCCCAGCCGCGCCCGAAGGAGCTGGCGGCGGTCGGAGAGGCCTGGGCGCCCTGGCGCTCGACGGCCGCCTGGTACTTGTGGCGTGCCTCGGACGAAGGAAAGAAGATCAAGCAATCCATCTGATCAGCCGCCGAGAAACGCCTGCGCGACCTCGACAAAGGCGTCCGGCGCGTCCGCGTGCAGCCAATGCCCGGCGTCCTTCAGCGTCGTGAATTGGGCGGCGGGGAACAGCGCGCGGACCGCCGCCCGGTGCTCGGGCCGCACGTAGTCGGACCGCTCGCCGCGCAGCATCAGCACCGGCCCGGTGTATTGGGCGCCAAACGGCGCGTCCCACCCCTCGATGCCGGGCAGGCCCGCCGCGATCTCCCGCAGGCCGATGCGCCAGGCGGGCGTCGGGCCGAGCCGCAGGTTCTGCAGCAAGAAGCCGCGCACCGCCGGGTCCGGCACGGCGGGCGCCAGCGCGGCGTCGGCGGCCGCCCGCGTCAGCCCGAGGCCGAGCGGCAAGGCCATCATGGCGTCGGCGATGCCGCGGAACGCCGGGTCGTAGCGGACCGGCGCGATGTCGGCCACCAGCAGCCGGCTGACCCGGTCCGGCCGCAGCAGCGCCGCCCGCATCGCCACCTTGCCGCCCATCGAGTGGCCGACCAGCGCCGCCCGTGTCGCGCCTAAAGCCTCAAGACTGTCCAGCACGTCCTCCGCCATGGCGGCATAGGACATGGCGGGGTCGTGCGGGCTGCCGCCATGGTTGCGCAGGTCGAAGGCGATCACCCGGCGCGTGGCCGCGAGCCGGCGCTGGATGGCGGCGAAGTTGCCGGCCGCGCCGAACAACCCGTGCAGCAGCGCCACGGGCGGGCCGGCGCTGCGGTCCGCCCCGGCCTCAATCCCATGCAGGATCACGGCGGGGCCGACGCGCCCGCAGGCCCGACCAGGCGCGCGTAGAGCGCCGGGTCGGTCGCGCCCTCCGTGCTGAAGGCCAGCACGCGGCTCTCGGGGCCGAGCGCCAGGGCGGATCGCGCCGCCGGGTCGCCCGCCGCCAGCAGCAGGCCCGCGAGGCC
>CAXTUQ010000637.1:0-3533 GCA_964247405.1 uncultured Acetobacteraceae bacterium | reverse complement strand
ACCACGTCGCAGTTCGCCCGCTGTGCCAGCATGGACAGCAGGGTGGACTTGCCGACGCCCGACCCGGCGAACAAGCCCAAGCGCTGGCCCTGCCGCATGGTGGTGAACAGGTCGAGCACGCGGACGCCCAGGCCGACGCGCGGACCCAGCCGCGCCCGGGTCGCGGCACAGGGCGGCGCGGCGTTGACCGGGCATGGCACCGTGCCGGCGGGGAGCGGCCCCAACGCATCCATGGCACACCCCATGGGATCGACGACGCGGCCGAGCCAGCCGTCGCTCACGGCGAGCTGCGCGCCGCGCGCGCCGGAATGGGATGTGGCCGCCGTGCAGCCCGGCCCGATGCCGGTGAGCGTGCCGAACGCCAACGCACGCGCATGGCCGCCGCGGAAGCCCACGATCTCCGCCGGGATGCGGGCCGCGGCTTGGGCCTTGCCGTGCTGCGGGCCTGGCTGCGGCGCCAGGGTGATGCGGTCGCCCACGGCGGCATGGCCCGCCAGCCCGGCGACCTCCACCATCATGCCGGAGACCGCGGCGACCCGTCCATGCAGGCTTAACGCACCAGCCTGGCCGATCACGGCCGGAGCCGCCTGCAACCGCTGGATAAGGCCACCCTGCGGCGTGTTGTTAAGTTGTGCTTGGCTCGGCGTCATCGGCCGTTTCGCATTCTGTTCACCGCCAAGCATCATCCGTCCTATTTAAATCTGTGTCTCACTCTTGATACATTCAAAAGGTGAATTTTTAGTGGACAAAAGCACGCATAGGTTGCATATTGTTTTTACCGATCAGGAAGGAACAACCCATGCGTGTGCTACTGGTTCAAAACGAACTCGCCGCCGCCCGCAGCGTGATGCAGGTCTTGAAGGCGAACGGCGGCATCGTCGATCACATCGAAACCGGGGAGGAGGCGCTCGAACTGGTGCGCCACTACGACTACGACATCGTCCTGCTCGACCTGATGCTGCCCGACATGGATGGCTACGAGGTTGTGCGGCGGATGCGCTCCAGCCGGATCGAGGCGCCGGTCATCATGCTGTCGGGCGTGACCCAGCCGCAGGCCAAGGTGAAGGCGTTCAGCGTCGGCGCGGACGACTTCATCACCAAGCCGTTCGACAGCACCGAGCTGGTGGCGCGCATGAAGGCCATCGTGCGCCGCAGCAAGGGCTACAGCCAGCCGACGCTGCGGGTCGGCGCGCTGCAGCTCAACCTTGAGAACCGTGAAGTGCTGGTGTCCGGCGAGCCGGTCCACCTGACCGGCAAAGAGTATGCGATGCTGGAGCTGATGGTGCTGCGCAAGGGCACCGTGCTGACCAAGGAAGCCTTCCTCAACCACCTCTACGGCGGCATGGACGAGCCGGAGGTGAAGATCATCGACGTGTTCATCTGCAAGCTGCGCAAGAAGCTGGCCCAGGCGGGCGCCGGCGAGATCATCGGAACCGTTTGGGGCCGCGGCTATACGGTGCGCGACCAGGCCAAGCCCGCGATGCCGAAGGTCGCCCTGAGCCACCTGCTGGCGTCGGCGCCGAGCGAGGCGATGGGCATCCTGCCGCACGCCATGCCGGCCATGAGCGCCGCAGCACAGCTCGGCGCCGCTTGAACGGGGTGCGCGTCACGGCCGGGCAACACCAGCACCAGGCGAGGGGAGGGCGAGGAACGCCCGGGTGACTACCGCTCTGACATCCCTCGCCTCACACGGTGAACTGCTCGGCGACGATCCGCTCGGACAGGCCCTGCTCCGGGTCGAACAGGATCGTCGTGGCGACCGTCCGATCCTCGCTGACGGCGACGGAGGCGACATCGCGGACCTCGGTGAAGTCCGCAACCGCCGCCACCGGGCGCTTGTCCAGTTCCAGGATCTCGAACAGCACGTCCGCGGTGGAGGGCAGCAAGGCGCCGCGCCAGCGGCGGGGGCGGAAGGCGCTGATCGGGGTCAAGGGCAGCAGGTTGGCGGACAGCGGCACGATGGGGCCATGCGCGGACAGGTTGTAGGCGGTCGATCCCGCGGGCGTGGACACCAGCACGCCGTCGCAGATCAGCTCAGGCAGCCGCACCCGGCCATCCACCGTGATGCGGATCTTCGCCGCCTGGCGCAACTGGCGCAGCAGCGACACCTCGTTCAGCGCCAGCGCCTCCTCGACGGCGCCGGTGTGGGTGACGGCGTGCATGCGGAGCGGATGCAGCACCGCCGCCTGCGCCCGGCCCAAACGGGCCGGCAGGTCGTTCTCGGCAAAGGCGTTCATCAGGAACCCCACCGAGCCGCAGTTCATCCCGTAAACCGGCGTCACCGCCTGGTCGGCCATGATGCGGTGCAGCGTTTCCAGCATGAAGCCGTCGCCGCCGAGGCAGACAACGACATCCGCCTCCTGCACGGTGCAGTTCCCATGCAGCAGCGTCAGGCGCTCACGGCTTTCCGTCGCCAGGACTGTGGGCGCCGCGACGAACGCGATGCGCGTGACCGGGGTGGAGAAAAACGGAATCCCGGGCGTCCCTGGCGTTCCGAGCAGCGGCCCGGCCTCCGCCACCAAGCCTGCCACCCCGCCGTCCGGCCCCGCCTCCACGCCCTTCATGCCAACCGCAAGCCCTTCGGGCCGAACACGTCGTCGCGCCGATGCTCCAGCACGGGCATGTCCCGGCGGACCCGGTCGAGCCGCGGCAGGTCGATGCGCGCCGTGGTCCAGCCCACGCCGTCCGACACCGTCGAAACCACCTGGCCCCAAGGGTCGCAAACCAGCGAATGCCCGTAAGTGAAACGGTCCTGCCCGGCGCCGTCGCGATGCCGGCCCCAGGTGGCCGGGGCCGCCAGCCAGCATTGGGTTTCGATGGCGCGGGCGCGGATCAGCACCTCCCAATGGTCCCGCCCGGTCGCCACCGTGAACGCCGACGGCAGGAGGATCAGCGCCGCGCCGGCCCGGCGGAGCGCCAGGAAAAGCTCGGGAAAGCGCAGGTCGTAGCAGATCGCGCAGCCCACCCGGACGCCGTCCGCCTCGAAGGTCACGACCTCGGCACCGCCGCCGTAGCTGGCGCTTTCCCGGTAGCCCTGGCCGTCAGGCGTCGTGATGTCGAACAAATGGATCTTGCGGTAGCGCGCGACCTCGGCGCCCTCTGGGCTGAATACCACTGTCGTGTTGAACAGCCGGGTCCCGTCCGCCGCCTGCTCGCCGAGCGAGCCACCATGGACGTGGATGCCGCGCTCCCGCGCCGTGCGGCGCAGGAACTCGTAGGCGGGACCGCCCGGCTCGTTCGAGCCTGGCGCCGGCAGCACCTCGGCCGCCGCCTGCTTGGTGGCGCGGTCGCCGCCGAGGCAGGTCCACATCTCGGGCAGGCTCACCAGGCCGGGGCGGTCGGCCTCGACCGCCCCGTCGATCAGCCGGGCGGCCTGGGCGATGTTGGCGGCCTTGTCGGCGCCGGGGTTCATCTGGACGACGCTCACGCGCATCGGCGGCTGCTCCGCATGGTGTGGACCTCCATCAAGCACCGTGCGGCGATCCCTGCGCAAGCGGCAGTTCAGTAAAGCCGCGGCTCGGTACGGGCACGGG
>CAXTUQ010000636.1:0-3535 GCA_964247405.1 uncultured Acetobacteraceae bacterium | reverse complement strand
TGACGCAGCCGAGCTGTCCGTGATTTCGTGTCTCACCAAAGGGGTTCAGCTCACGTGTACGAGAAAGCGGACAAATTGATTGTTGGACGGGAGAACGGACACCGCTGGCCTTCGCATGTGCGGGTCTACGATGCCAAATGGCCACGTGTGACAAAGGTGTCGGGTCGGGACCTTCATGGGGCATTGCACAGTCATGCCGCACTATGCGCCATCATGTATTCCACTGCCTCGGCCTCCGTGCCGACGAAAGTGCGGCCCGAGGCGCTATCCTCGACCGCGATATAGACGCCACTCAGCAGGGCTTCGCGCATGTGAGCCAGCGCCTGCTCGGCGGCGTCCTCGTAACCCGGGCCGTGTTCGGCACTCAATTGCTGGACCACCGCGGCCGGGTTCAGGCGCGTCCATGGCATCGTCGGTCTCCCTGCTGGCCGGTCGTCCCGGCAGCCCGCCCGGGACCGCCCCCGGGCACGCCGGCAACGAAAGACGTGGTGCCGCCGCACGGGCGGGGAAGCCATGGGCTCCCCGCCCGGCGTGTCAGGCCGGCTCGTCCTCGCGCGCCCGCCGGCGCGTGTCCAGCATGTCCTTCAGGTCGAACAGCAGCATGCCGCCCTCCTCGCCCGTCATGCGCCGCCACGGCTCGCCGCGCTCGTGGCAGTCGAGCGCTTCCTTGGCGCCCCGCGCCGCGTCGGCCGCCGCCCGGGCGGCCAGCGCGCACGCCGTCCACTTCGAGCGGCTGCGCCGCACCTGCTCGTGCAGCCCGTCCAGCAGACCCTCGTAGCCCACCGCCTCGGCGGTCCTCAGCTTCAGCTGATCCTGCTCGGCCGCCGCCTCGGCGTCCCGGTATGCCCAGCCCAGCGTGCAGGCCCGCTCGACCTGCACCGCGTTCATCGCCCGCAGATGCGCCAGGCTGGCTTCAACCCCCATGCTGAACTCCAGCGCCGCGGCCAGCTTGGTGAATGCCTCGACCGCCTGGACCAGGGTGTCGGGACGCCCCTCGCCGTTGGCCCGCTCGTCCGCCATCGTGTCCGCGAGATCCTGCCGCGGCGCCAGCTCCTCGGCCAGCATCAGCGTCGGCTTGGCCCGGCGTTCCACCGGAAAGCGCACCACGCCGTCCGTCCCGGGAAGATGATCGATCTCCATCGCAGTCTCCTTTGTCGTCCGCGCGGTTGTACGACGCCTTGCAGGGAACACGCAAGCAAAAACTGACCTAACGCATTGTTATTGTTCAGTTGTGTGTCTTTGCACGCTCTGCTGTTCCGACCCTCGGGTGCCATGGCGCATGACTTCGGTGCTTGGCGCTCCACAGCCCCAGCCAGTGCGGAAGGCGGTGAAGGCGCTGGAGCCAGGACTGCTGGATGGGAGGTCGATGCAGACACAAAACCACAAGGGGAAGCAGCGGACGAGGAGGAACGTCCTACGGCAGCCGGCGGACCGCGGCAAAGGGTGGGTCGGCGCCGCGCGCAGCCGGGCCAAGCAGCCCGACCGCGAGCGGCGCCGATCCCGCGCAAGCGCGCGCCTTTGCCCCGGTCCGCCGCCCGCCGTCTCCGGACGGGGTCAGCAACGATGCTGACGAGAACGGAGACGAGACGATGAGCACGACGACGACCACGACCGACATCCCGATCCCCGGCACCCCGGCCTACTGGGCCGCACAGCGCGAGGCCGTCGCCCTGGTCCGCGAATGGCAGCACACCGAACTCGACACGGACGACGAGCTGGCCCTGCTGCGCCGCATCGCGGCCCACGGCTTCGCGTCACGCATGATGGCCGCCCACGGCGCCAACGTCGCGCGCTGGGTCGCCATCCTGGAGACGCTGCGCGACCTGTTCGACGACGCCGACGAGGACGACAGGGGAGAGGACGAAGGCGCCGACCCGGAGGCGCCGCCGCACGGTGCCGATCACTGTCCAAGAGGGTGCCAGATCCTCTACGGCATGGAGTGCGGCATGTGCGGCTACGAGGGCCGCGGCGTCCGGATCGACCAGGTGGACACGGTTGCCGAACATTGCTGCCACTGCAATGCGCGCACCTACCAGAGCCCCGAAGGCATCTGCGAGCTCTGCGGCAAGGACGCCGAGACGCCCGACGTGCCGGCACTGCCGCCCGCCTCCTGCTTCTGGGACTGCGGGGCAGTCAGCACGGATACCCAGTGCCGCCTGTGCCGCGACCTCCAACGCCACGCCCGGGGTGCCACGCTCCAGGATGGGCACGAGGACCGGACCGAGCCGGCCCTTGCCGCCCCGACGCACGGCATCGTGGACGGAGGACGCTGAGATGCCCAACATCGGCCACACCACCATCGAGGCGACCGGCTCCCCGCAGGACCTCGCCGCCCTGGCCGCCCACGTCCGCGGCACCGCCCGCGGCAGCTCGGCCTTCACCCTGTCGGGCCTGATGCACCCTGACCCCGCCCCGGACCACGCCGTCCGTTGGGCCGAACTCAGCGCCACGGACGAGATGGTCTCCCTTTCCGTCGACATCACCTACGACCGGGACGCGCTCGGCGTCGCAGCGCGCATCGCAGAACGCTTCCCCACGCTCCGCATCGCCGCCTTCTTCCTGGCCGAGTGCGACGAGTCCGCCTTCGACGCCCTGTGCTTCGCCTGAGGAAAGCTGGCCTACGAGGCACATTTCGACGACGACATCTGCTTTCCCGTGTCCGCTCCCGGATCGGGCGGGCGCTGCGCATCCCGGGTCCGGTGCTTCCAGCGCACGCCCGCCCGCAGCACGGCCGCCCTCGACCACTTCGATGCTGCGGTCCTCGCCCGGCTTGCGGACCAGCCTGCCGTCGCGGGCGGATGGCGGGATGCCGTCGCCGACGGCCTGGAGGTCAGGGTCTGGTGGCACCCGGGCGCCGTAGACGGGACCTGCCAGGCCCTGGTCGCCCGCGACGGCGCGCTCGTGCTGCTGAGTGGGATGGATTGCTACGGCGGCTACAGCCGCAAGGAGCAGCTCGACGCCGAGGCCGTCGCCCGCCGCCTGCCCGAGCTCGCCGCCGGGATCGAGCGGCACCTGCGCGAGCACGCCGCCGACCAGAGCGCGCGCAAGCCGGTGCAAGCCTGCCGTGACGACCTGCAAGACTTCGATTTCCCGTTCTGACCTGGCCCTTGGCCGCACCGCCTTCGCCCATGCGGCTCGGCTTGCAACCACGCCCTGCTTTCCACCATCTTCTGCTCAGGAGACATCATGACCGCCACCGCCATCAACCTGCCGCTCTACCGCGTGCTCCGCGCCTTGCAGGTGTCCGAGCCCGACGCCGAGGCCGCCGCCGCTGCCGCCCCGCCCGCCCTCGCCCACCTCGCCACCAAGGACGAGCTGCGCGCCGAAATCGCCGGCGTCCGCGCCGACTTGAAAGCTGAGATCGCCAGCGTCCGCGCCGACCTCAGGGTCGAGGCCGGGCACCTGCGCACCGACATCGCCCAGACCGCCCAGCGGCAGACCACCTGGCTCGTCACCGTCGTCATCGCCGCCGCTGGCATCGTCATCGCCGCCCAGCGCCTCATCCCGCCCGCCCTGCCCACCGACGCCGTCCGCG
>CAXTUQ010000635.1:0-3545 GCA_964247405.1 uncultured Acetobacteraceae bacterium | reverse complement strand
CGGCTGCGCAGGTCAGTGCGCAGTCCAGCCTGCGCGCGACGTTGGATCGGGTCATCGCCGCGGTGGAGGCTCGGGCAGCCAGGGCGCAAGGCGGCGTGCAGCTTGCGCAGGCCGAGCCTCCCCCCGAGAACGAGACCGCCCGGCGGGCCGAGCCGAACAGCGAGGGTCGGAGCCTTCCCGAGATGGGCCGGATCGGGCGCTACAGCAACCTGCGCTCTCAACTCCAGGAGATCGATCCCGACAACCTTCTGCTTCAGACCCTTGCCGACCCGAAGAGCTATGTGCCGACCGAGGCCGACATTGAAGCCCTCGGCCGAGCGTTGGACGACGCGCACAGCCGCAGGCCGCCGCTGCAAGGGCCGGTGAGCACGTTCGACAACCCAGACCGGCCGGAGATCGACGAAACTGGGCCGCAGAAAAGGCAACATGCGTCAGACATTTGGGACCACCAGATTCCAGTTGCTCTCCAAAGCCTGACACTTGCAAGCACGGCCCGAAGTGGCGACCCGTATGTGGGAACGGTGGCTGTGCGGGATGGAACACGCGCGCTCTCAGCCTGCAAGCTGTCGCCAACCAGCGTGGTGCAAACGTCCAACCCGCGGCGGTCATCTTCGGCCATGGCGACCGGCATATCGATCCCCTTGTAGCCCCGGATCTACGAGACGCTATAATCAGCGCCCTGCCTGGCACGCTGCCGTTCGGCATCCAAGGTCAGGGCAGGATAATTTTCGGCGGCACGCCGTATCTGTTTCGTTATTATGGCCTTGGCAACGGCGATGTTCGCGTTGGAACGCATTTTCCAGAGTAGTCAAGAATGCTCCTCGCATAAATCTGGAGAAGATAAATTGTTTAGAGGGCTAGAGTCAGAAGAGCGTAGATTAGTGATCAAATTAGTTGGAAGCAGCTTTCCGCATAAGCGCGCTCTTCTTGACCAACTTGCTGATGCAGAAATCACCAGTATTTACGACTTTCTCATGTATGAATTCAGAGTAAAATCTAAGTCTGTTATTCCAACCTCAGGGTCTCTTCTTGGGGAGGGTGTTTTTAAAGACCTAGATGGAACTCCGGTCATAATTTCCCTGTTGCAGGAGAACGGATTGCTATGGAGATTGGACATCAACAAAGTAAGCTCCAAGCCAATAATGCGTTTTCCAGACGTAGAAAGTGTCAAATGCTTGGGATTTGGCCAGGGTGTAAGCTTTGAGGATTGATGTCATGGCCGAGATCATCCATGAGAAGCAATCTATGTTCCCGGAGAAACCCGCAACTCGTTCAAACAGAAGCCGCTGTGGAACGCCAGTCCATGTGCGCAGCCACAATGGCGCGACGGACGCCTTTTGCATCTTCGACCGGCTGTTCGACAGGGCATGAACGTTGACTTCATGCTGCGGCGCCGCGCGAGCCTGGATGAGCCTTGCCCTGAACTTAACACCAAGTTCATCGAGCAGTTCGTGGCTGTGCCTGGCTTCTTGGATGCCGGCAAAACCGCAAGCGACGCGCCGTTCGAGTTTCCGGGCGAGTGCGCCTCGCTTGATCTCAGAACGGCGCTGGCGAGCGGGTTGGCAGGGCAAATCTCGTATGCGCCGCGCTTTGCCGGATACCTGTCCCGGGACATCGCCCAGTCGGACGATTTCATCTGGCTGCGGCTGGACACCGAGAAGGCGGACTACGCCCGGTTCTGTTCGGCCACGCTGCCGCAACTGATCGACATCTTCAAGCCATACCGCGCAGCCGCGCATACCGACGAGGCTGTGCTGCTGGACGACTTCGACATCACGCGCGTGCAGTCTCAGAAAACAGGCCGCAACATCGACGGCCGCGACAGCGTTTACCGGATTCGGCCGGTGTGCTTCTTCGACGACCTGCTGTGCCGGCGGGCGTTCGGGACCGGCGCCGCGGAGGTGGCGACGCGCGCGGCGCCGGAGTGCGAGCGCGCAGAGGCCATGCACGGGGGCGCGTTCCTGCTGGTGACGTCGGAGGTCGTTGTCGGACCTGCTCTTGATGCGCTGAACGCCCGCGTCATGGCCCGGCTCGGCAGTTCCTGAATGGGTCTGGAACGGATGTGGAAGGACGGGCGTTCAGGTCGTCCGGCTCGATGAAACCAAGCCCGCGGGCTGTCCGAAGTCCCTGAACCAGAACCCGAAAGCCAGCAGGTAAAGCAGGTCGGGAATCAGGCGGCTTGCGAGCGGCGTGTGCCATGTGCGTTCGAAAGCGGCGCCCGCCCAAGCCGCGCCGAGCACAAGGGCGGGCAGGAGCACGCTCGCCCCGACCCGATGGCGGGCAAACCAATTGGGTGCGACCGTCGACCGGCCGTTGCGGGGCAAAAGGGCTGCGAGCGCAATCAGCAACAACAGGTTGGGCACCCAAGGTTGTCCGGTCGGCGGGAGCACTCCAAGGAATGCCAGGCCGTCCAAGACCAGCCTGACGGACGCCGCGAGCATGGCAAGCGCCACAACGGCGCGGCGATGCCGCCGCAACCACTGCACCATGTCTCGACCTCCGTGTTCACCCGGACTTCCGAGCGGCCCGGGTTTCGTGGCTCCCCTTCGCCAACGCACGTCGCGACGGTAAGCCCCGCGGCCTGATCGAACAACCCTTCGCACCAACGGCTTTTCGCCATGACGGAATGGCCGGGGCAGTCAGGCCAGCGCCGCGCATCCAGCATTCCCAACAACGGAGCACCCCCATGTCCGACCTGCACCACGCCTGGGCCGGCGACCTGTCCGCCGGGCCGACCGGCGACCTCGTCACCGTGTCCGGCCCGGCCCTCGGCACCGAGCGCGTTTTGCGCCGCCTGCTCACCAACCCCGGCGACTACATCTGGCAGCCCGGCTACGGCGCGGGCCTCGCGCGCTTCGTGGGCCAGCCCGCGGACCCCGCCGCCATCCGTGCGCTGATCCGCGAGCAGATGCTGCGCGAACCCGCCGTCGCCCCGGTGCCGGAGCCGGTGATCGAGGTACAGTCCGACCCGGGCGGCACCCTGTCCGTCCAGGTGCGCTACGCCGACGCGGACACGGCGGACGCGCAAACCCTTTCGCTCGAACTGGGGAGATAAGCCATGCAGCTTCCGTTGCAGGATTTCACCGCGCTGGTGCGGACGCAGGCCGCCGCCGTGGGAGGAGCGGCCCGCGGGCTGGTCGATCTTTCGGTCGGCAGCGTGCTGCGCGCGGTTTTGGAAGCCAACGCCAGCATCGGCCTGTGGGTGCAATGGCTGATCACCGAGGTGTTGGCGACCACCCGGGCCGCGACCAGCACGGGCGCGGATCTCGATAGCTGGGTCGCGGACTTCGGCTTGGCGCGGCTGCCGGGCATCGCCGCCACAGGCATCGCGACCTTCAGCCGCACCACGGCGGGCCTGTCCGCGGTGGTGCCGGTGGGCGCCCTGGTGAAGACCGGGACCGGCACGGACGCGCTGACCTTCGCGGTCGTGGCCGACGCGGGCAACCCGGCCTGGACCGGCGCCGGCTTCCTGCTGCGCCCGGCGGACCTTGCGGTGTCCGCGCCCGTGGCGGCGACCACGGCCGGGCGCGCGGGCAACGTCAAGG
>CAXTUQ010000634.1:0-3548 GCA_964247405.1 uncultured Acetobacteraceae bacterium | reverse complement strand
GGCGGGCGCCGCCGCCGGCGACGCGGCGCCGCCGCCGGTTGCGCCGCCCTGAAGCTGCGTGAGCAGTTGCTGCAGCATGGAGATGAGCTGCGGGATCGTGCCGGCGATGCCGCCGCCATCGGCGGGCGATGCCGCGGCCGGCGTGCTGGACGGCACGGCAGACGCGCCGGTGTCGGACCCCGGGTTGACCGATGTTCCTTTTGTCCCCACGCCCTCGGTCGGTCCCAAGGCGGATTGCAAGGCGGCGCGCGCGCCAGACGCGCCGGAGTCGGACCCCGGGGTGACCGGTGTTCCCTTTGTCCCCACGCCCTCGGTCGATCCCGAGGCGGACTGCGCCGCGGCAGGGGTTGAAAGGGCGCTGGCGCCGGAGCTGCCGCCCTGAATTTGCTGCAGCAACTGCTGCAGCAGTGGGACGATCTGCGAAACCAGGCTGGCGGCGCTGGCGGCGCCAGGAGGGCTGCCGTTAACCGGCGTGGAAGCGGCGTCCGGGGGCGCTGACGAAAGCGTGGCGCTGTTCTGCCCCTCCCCGCTGCGCCCTGGCCCGCTGCGCTCTGGGTCGACCGGCACCAGCTTGGTTGCGTTCGATCCCACGGCGGATTGCGCGGCGGCGAAGAGGCCCGCGTCGGCGGCGCTTGGGGCTGGCGGGAAGGATGGGCCGCTCGTGCCGGCTCCGATGTTTTGGACTGCGCTTGTCATGGTCGTTCCTTTTGAGGGCTGGGTCGTGCGTTCCGCCGCAACGCCGTCAGGACGGTGCGTCGGGATCGCTGGTGGAGTCGTTGCAAGCCTGCTGGACATCGCTCTCGCTGTTCTGGAGCAGCACGCCCATGAACTGGACAATGCCCTTCGCGAAGGCGTCGGCGAGGTCCGCGCTGGCAGGCGCCGTGCCGGGGTCGCTCGGCGCGGCGCCTGAGACTGCGCCGACGGATTGGATGCCGCTCATGTCAAAACCCTTTCTTCAAATGCGCGGCAGGCATCGCCGGGCGCGCTCATGGGAACTGAACCTTGCGCTCCGCGCTGCCGCGGAACACGGTCAGCGACACGGCCGGCGCAGCCCCCGCCGGCGAGGGCGCCGCGGCATGCACGGCCAGCGCGTCGGCCGTTTCCTGCACCGCCTTCAGGTAGCGTGGCGGGCCGGACACCAGGGCCATGCCCGTGCCGGGTCCCGCGCGCAGGCTGAAGCGCGGATCGTACAGGTCGGCACCGCGCAGCCCCGCTTCGAGTGCGCGGACGTCGATCCCCGTCAGCGGAACGAACCGGGTTTCGGCCTCGGCGACGGCGCTGACCGACAGGACCGAGCCGTCGAAGAACCAGTCGAGCCCGTAGGCTTGGGCAACATGCTCGATGAACTGCCGGGGCGGCAGGGCCGGAAGGCGACCGCGCACCCGGCCCTGGACGGCATCGGACAACGCCACCCGAGCGCCGGTGTTCGCTCCGAACTGCAGCAGCACGGTCCGGAGGTCCTGATCAACGACGACATACTCATAAGGTACGCTCGACCAGGCCGGTTCTGCGGCAGCGGCAGGAACAACTGCAGTTCCGACGACAAACAGGCTACAAGTAGCCAGTTTTGAGCAACAATACTTAAATGTCATGAAGAACGATAAACACACCTCAGCAAGCGTTGGAAGAGGAAAAACGATTACAGGGCTGCAAAGCTACAAATGAAACCGTTTCCTCCCAATATTACAAATGAAACCGTTTTCTCCGCGCCATCAGGTCCGAATGCATCTCCTCGTGATTACGAGCTTGCTTTTTATCTGCTAAAGGTGCCCGCTGAAGACGCAACGCAGGTCAAACCCGGCCACCCCAGATCTGTGGACCCCCCGCTGATGACGGAGACCGCCATGCTTCCTCCCCTTGCCGCCTCGCCTGCCATTGCGTCCGCAGCCGCGCAGCCAGCCCAGGCCGCCGGGGGCCTGCCCGACATCCAGCTTGCCAACCGGCCGCAAACGCCGACAGCGCAGGACGGCGCGGAGTTCGCGCGGGCAGCAGCCCAGAGCGCGCCAGTCCAGGGCACGCCAATCCAGGGCGCGCCGGTGGACATGCCGGCCGCGATGCCGCAGCCGGCTGACGGGATCGGCGGCACCTTGATGCGGCAGGTGGAGCAGATGACCCGGCACATGAGCGGCCTGCAGGACGGCATGGCGCCGCGCCCGCCCGCCACGCCGGGCGCGGCCGGGTCCGACCACGCCGACATGGACCGGGCGGTGGCGCAGATCGAGCACGCCTACACGTTCGCCATCGAGACGACCATGGCCAGCCGAGGCTCGACCGAGAGCACCAAGATCTTCAACACCCTGCTGAAAGGGCAGTGATGCGCCTGCATCGCACGGCCGCGGCGCTGCTGGCAGTGCTGCTGCTGGCTGGCTGCAAGGTCGAGCTGTTCCATGCCTTGCCGGAGAACGAGGCCAACGAGATGCTCTCCATCCTGCTGCGCAACGGGCTGGCCGCCAGCAAGTCGGTCGCAAAGGACGGCAGCGGCGCCATCCTGATCGAGCAGGCGGAGTTCGCGCCGGCTGTGGAGCTGCTGCGCGCCCGCGGCTTCCCCAAGCATCGGTTCGAAACCATGGGCGAAATCTTCCAGCCGAGCGGCCTGGTCGCGTCGCCGACGCAGGAGCGCGCGCGCCTGCTGTGGGCGTTGAGCCAGGAGCTGTCCGGCACCGTGTCCCAGATCGACGGCGTGCTGACCGCCCGGGTGCAGGTGGTGCTGCCGGACAACGACCTGCTCAACCGCGACCCCACGCCGTCCTCCGCGTCCGTGTTCATCCGCCACGACGACGCCAGCGATGTCACCAAGCTGGTGCCGCAGATCAAGATGCTGGTGGCCGACAGCGTGCAAGGGCTGGCCTACGACAAGGTGTCCGTCATCATGATCGCGGTCCCGCAGGCCGCGGCGCCGCCGCCCGTTCCGCAGCCGGAGGCTGTCTGGCTCGGCGCCCTTCCTGGCGCTACCGCCGGCGGGGTTGCGCTGCTGGCGCTCGGCTGGATCGGCCTCGCGTTCCGCCGCCGCATCGCCGCCGGCCTGGCGAGCGTCAGGCCCCCAAGAACCGGCCGGCCCGTGCCGGGTCCGGCGGAGTGACGCGGTGACGCCGGAGCGGGTCGCGGCCTTGCTGGGACATGGCGTGTCCGAGGCGCTGGCCGCACGCCTGCTGGCGTCCCATCGGCTCTCTGCCCGGGTGCGAAGCGTGCTGGACGCGCGGCTCGGGCCGTTGCCCGCGCTCGACCCGGCGCAGGCGCGCGCGCTGGCAATGGATGCGGCGGCCCTCGCTGACCTCCGGCTCCAGGCTGGCGCGGTGTTCCACGGCAACGCCATCGCGGCGATGGTGGACGGTCCGGCGGTGCGCGCGCTCAACGCCGCCATCGGGGAAGGGACGCGGATGCTGGCCCTGCAGGGCCGCCACCTGGCCCGGCCCGCTGCCCTGTCAGCTCCCGAAACCATCGCGCCGGCCCTTCCGGGCGCCGGCGCGGCGTGCCTGGCCGATTGGTGCGCCCGCCAGCCCGGGCCGGTGTCCGCCCGCGTCGCCTTGCGCTCGCCGCCGGGGCCGCTG
>CAXTUQ010000633.1:0-3556 GCA_964247405.1 uncultured Acetobacteraceae bacterium | reverse complement strand
GGTCGCCGTGTCGCTCGTCGTCTGGCGAGGCTGCGCCTCCGTGTCGAACAGCGGCTAGTTCAAGTGCTGGCTGCCGCCCTTGCCCGGCGTCACGCCGCCCATGACCTTGGTGCCATAGGCGATGGCCTGCTCGGAGTGGAAAGTCCCCTGAGCGCCGGTGAAGCCTTGGGTGATGACGCGGGTGTTGGCGTCAACGAGAACGGCCATTATGCAGCCTCCTTCACGGCGCGGACCACCTTCTCGGCAGCGTCGGCCAGGTTGTCGGCGCTGACGATGGGCAGGCCGGACTTCGCCAGGATCTCCTTGCCGAGATCGACGTTGGTGCCCTCCAGCCGCACCACCAAGGGCACGCCGAGACTCACTTCCCGGGCGGCGGCGATCACGCCCTCCGCGATCACGTCGCAGCGCATGATGCCGCCGAAGATGTTGACCAGGATGCCCTCCACGTGCGGATCGGACAGGATGATCTTGAACGCCGCCGTCACCCGCTCCTTGGTGGCGCCGCCGCCCACGTCGAGGAAGTTGGCCGGGCTGCCGCCATACAGCTTGATGATGTCCATGGTCGCCATCGCCAGGCCCGCGCCGTTGACCATGCAGCCGATGGTGCCGTCGAGCGCGACGTAGTTCAGGCTGAACTTGGCGGCTTCCAGCTCCTTGGGGTCCTCCTCCGCCTCGTCCCGCAGCTTCTCCAGGTCCGGCTGGCGATACAGCGCGTTGTCGTCGAAGCTCACCTTGGCATCGAGGGCGATGATGTCCCCGGTCCCGGTCACCACCAGCGGGTTGACCTCCACGACCGCGCAATCCAGGTCGGTGAAGGCGCGGTACATCGCCGTGACGAACTTGGTGAAGGAGGCGACCTGCTTGCCTTCCAGCCCCAGGCCGAAGGCGAGCTTGCGCGCATGGTGCGGGAAAATGCCGGCGGCCGGATCGACGGCGACCCGCATGATCTTGTCCGGCTGCGTTTCCGCCACCTGCTCGATCTCCATGCCGCCCTCGGTCGAGGCGACGATCGTGATGCGCGAGGTTTCCCGGTCCACCAGCAGCGAAAGGTACAGCTCGCGCTTGATGTCGCATCCGGCCTCCACGTACACGCGGCTGACCCGGCGGCCGGCGGGGCCGGTCTGCTTGGTGACGAGGGTGTGTCCGATCATCGCCGACGCGGTGTCCAGCGCCTCCGCGGAGGACTTCGCCAAGCGGACCCCGCCCTTGCCCGCCGGATCATGCGCGAAGTGCCCGGCGCCGCGCCCGCCCGCATGGATCTGCGACTTCACGACGTACACCGGGCCGGGCAGCTTCTCGGTGGCGAGCGCGGCTTCCTCCGGCGTCCAGGCGACAAAGCCCGGCAGGACCGCCACGCCGTAGCCGCGCAGCAGCTCCTTCGCCTGATACTCATGGATGTTCATTCGGCCTCTCCGCTCGCCGGGGGTGAGTTTCCTGCTTTTTGTGGCATACAGCCAATCGACTGGCCTCGACTAGCCCGCATGGAAGGCTCAGCCACGCGGGGCGGGATCGCCCGGCAACCCTTGGAGGAACTGCGCCAAAACCGCGTTGAACGCGCGGGGCTGCTCCAGGTGGGCGAGGTGCCCGGCCCCTTCCAGCACGACGTATTGCGCGCCGGGGATGCGGGCGGCCATGCGCTCCATGCCGCGCGCCGGCGCTGCGGCGTCCAGCGTGCCGGCCAGCACCAGGGTGGGCGTGGCGATCCGCGCCAGCGCATCCCGGCAATCGAAGCCCGGCATCGCCATGACGCTGTCGCGATAGGTGCTGTCCGGCGTGTGGGCCAGGCAGTCGCGGGCCAGGGCCATGCCCTCCGGGTCGGCGCCCGGGCCGGCCATGTCGGCAACCAGCCCGTCCGCCAGCGCCGCCATGCTGTGCCCGGCGTCGAGCGGCCCGAGCCGCGCCGACAGGAACTCCGCCTGCCAGGCCGGGTCGCGGCTGCCGAAGGCGGCGCTGGTCTGCGCCAGCACCACGGCGCGGGCGGCGTGCGGCACCCGGGCCAGCAATTGCTGCACCACCATCCCCCCGAGGCTGTGGCCGACCAGCACCGGGCGGTGAAGGCCAAGCTCCTCGATGAACCCCGCCAGCGCCGCCGCCAGCGCGTCCATTGACACGAGCGGCAACGGGGTCGAGTTGCCGTACCCCGGCATGTCCCAGGCCACCGCCCGGTAATCCGCGCCGAAGTGGTCGAGCTGCCCGCGGAACACGCGCCCCGCCCCGCCGATCCCGTGCAGGAACAGGAGCGGTGGCGCCTCCGGACGCCCGGCCTCCAGGTAGCTGATCCCGCCCGGCGAGACGACCTGCTCGTATTCCTGCTGGGTCTGCTGGTGCGCGGCCTGGGGCACGCTTGCTTCATGTTGCACGGCCATGCGGTCGCTCCTGGCGGGTTGCGCCGGCATGAACGCGATTGCCCGGGCGTGGGTCAATGCGCAAGGCGATTGCGCCGCAATGACATTTTCTTACGTTACAATAACAAACAGGCGCCTTGCGCGGTTTTCGGTGTGTTAGATCGCGCGATGGGATAGTTGCCAAGAGGGGTCAGGCATGTCGATGCATCTCGGGTCAGCGCTGCCGTCCGAACGGAATCGCGCCTTTCTGCGTCCTGCGGCCGGGCTGGCCCGATGGCGGTTTGCAGCCGCGCCGGGCTGGGCGGCCCGCGCCGGGTGCGCGATGCTGCTGCTGGCCGCGCTGCCCGTGATGGCCTTGGCGGCAGTGGCCGTGCTCGCGACCTCGGCCGGGCCGACGCTCACCCGGTTGGGCCGCATCGGCCCGGACGGGCGGGTCGTGTTCCTGCGGCAGTTCCGCACGACCTACCGCCACGAGATCGGGCATGGGGCCTTGCCGAGCCGCTCCCGCCGCACGACGCCGGTCGGCTGGGTCCTGCGGCGGTCGGGGATCGCCCGGCTGCCGATGCTCCTGGACGTATGGCAGGGCAAGGTCGGATTGGCCGCAGCACTCCGCGCCTGACCCGCGGCGCCTTCATTCGCACTTCGACCAGCCGCAGTGGCGGCAGCTCAGGCACCCGGCTTCCCGCACGAGGCCGGGCTGGCTGCACTTCGGGCAAAGCGGGCCGAGCGGGCGGTCCATGGCGGGGACGAACGGTGAGGCCAGCGCCGTCTCCGCCGCGGCCGGCATGAAGCCGGTCTCGGCCATGTGCCGCTCCAGGATGCCGCCGATGGCCGCGATCAGCGACGGCACGTAGCGCCCGTTCTGCCATTGCCCGCCGCGCGGGTCGAACACCGCTTTCAGCTCGTCGGCCACAAACGCCACGTCGCCGCCCCGGCGGAACACGGCGCTGATCATCCGAGTCAGCGCGACCACCCAGGCGTAATGGTCCATGTTCTTGGAATTGATGAAAATTTCGAACGGCCGGCGGTGCCCGTCCTGCTCGATGTCGTTGATCGTCACGTACAGCGCGTGCTCGCTGTCCGCCCAGCGCAGCTTGTAGGTGGCGCCGGTCAGCTTCTCCTCCCGGTGCAGCGGCTCCGGCGACATGCCCAGGACCGGCGGCGCAACCGGCGCCGGCGGCGTCACTTCCAGCACCGACCCGGTGATCGCG
>CAXTUQ010000632.1:0-3569 GCA_964247405.1 uncultured Acetobacteraceae bacterium | reverse complement strand
GGCCAGGGGGGTGGCGGGCAGGAGGTAAGGCGGGATCGCGTGCACCTGCGCGTCCGGCACGTCGGCGCGGATCGCCTCGGCTTCGTCCTCGCTCGGCGTCATCACGCGGTCCGCCTCCGCGAAGATGCGGGTCTCGATCCGCTTCAGGCGCTTGCTCTCGGTGAGGGCGTGCGGGTCGCCCTCCAGCTCCCAGCGGCGGCGTTCGCGCAGGTGGTGCAGGTCGTGCGTGTAGTACAGGATCGGCGCCCGGGTTTCCGCCCGGATCAGGTCGAGGATGGGACCGGTCACGTCGGGCCGGGCGCTCCAGACAAGGTCAAGCTGCCGGCCGTTTACCCGCAGCCAGCGGTCCAGCGTTTCCGGCGCGTGCAGCACCTCGATGCCGTCCTGCTGCAAGGCGGCGGTGTAGGGTTGGGTGGGCGTGGCGTCGAAGGCCGGGCAGAAGATGACCTGGTAGCCCATGTCTTGCAGGAGGTGCAGGTATTGGTTGAGCGTGACGGCGCCGGCGTTGCGGTCCCATTCCGGCACCCGGTCGTCGATCACCAGCGCGATGCCCAGCGGGGCCGGGCGGCTGCGGATTTGCAGCTCCGGCGCGTTCGGCAAAGGCTGGCCCAGCAGCGTGCGCGCCCATTTCGCGCAGAACTTCGCGTGGTTCGCCTGGCTGTGCCGGTCCCGCGCCTCCGTGCCGTAGGAGTTGCTGCCGTGGTGCACGACGGCGCTGGCAGGCTGATAGACCACGCGCCAGCCGCGGTCGCGCAGGGCGAAGGCCAGGTCGAACTCCTCGTAGAACGCCGGCGCATAGCGGTCGTCGAACCCGCCAACCTGCCCAAACGCTTCCCGGCGGACCAGGATGCAGGCGCCGACCGCCACGTCCACGTCGCGGACGAAGTTGACCTCCGGCGCCGCCGGGTCGCGCCCGGCGCCGTAGGGCAGGCCCCAGCCGTTGCGCAGCACGGTGCCGCCGGCCTCCTGCACCGTGCCGTCCGTGTTCAGCAGCTTGGCGCCGACCAGGCCCACCAGCGGGTCGGCATCGGCGAGGCGCACGAGCGGCGCCAGCCAGTCCGGCCGCACCGCCGTGTCGTTGTTGAGGAACACGATGTACCGCCCGGACGCCGACTTGGCCGCGTTGTTGCAGCTCCGCAGGAAGCCGAGATTGCCGGGGTTTTCGACCATGCGCAGGCCCGGCACGCGCTCCCGCAGCAGCGGCGCGATGCGGCCGGCCGGCTTGTCGTCGGCGACGATGACCTCGTAGCGGAGCGCGTCGCCGCTGTGCAGCGCCACGGATTGCAGGCAGCGCAGGGTGTCGGCGTAGTGGCCATAGACCGGCACGATGATCGAGACATCGGGCACCGGCTCGACGGGAAAGGCCACGGCGGGCGGCGCGTCCGCGCCGGGCGCCTGATGCGGCGAGACCGGGAAGCCCACGGCCCGGCCAAGCTCCAGCCAGTGCGCCAGCACGTCGGTGCCGGGCGGCAAGCCGTGCTCCGCGCGATACCAGGCGGCGTCGAACAGCGGGTGCGGGTTCAGCCCGTCGCGGACGCCGTGGTGCCACCAATGCAGCAATGGGTCGAAGTCCGGCCCGGTGCCATGGTCCAGCGTGAGCGCGCGGGCATCCAGCATCGGGTTCGGGTCGCGCCCGGCGGCCCGGCCGACCTCGATCCAATGGGTCAGCGCGTCGCGCCCGGCGGCGTCCGGGTTCTGCGCCAAGTACCAATCCACATCCAGGAACGGGTTCGGGTCGAGGCCCCGCGCCGTGCCCTCCCGCTGCCAATGCAGCAGGGGGTTCTCCCCGCTTTCCGCCACGGCGGGGTTGCGGGCGAGAAACCAGGCGGTGTCGAAATGGCGGTTCGGCATGGCGCCGGACTGCGCGCCGACCCAGGCGAAATGGGTGGCCGGGTCATGGCCCGCCGCGGCCAGGCCGGGATGGTTCGCCAGGTAGAACTCGGCGTCGAACAGCGGGGAAGCGCGCAGGGCGGCGGCCTCCGCAGTTCGGCGGGCGCGCAGGCGGCGATGGGCTGCAAGGTCCCCGGACAACGCCATCCCGGCCAAGCGCAGCGCACGCCGGACGCCGCGCCCGAGCCAGGGCGCGTAGCGGCCCACGGCGCGGACCGGGGCGGCGAAGCGCCAGGAAGCGGATCGGTAGGTCGCCGCTTGCAGCGCCTCCGCCCGTGCCAGCGCCGCACGCACCCCGGCCAGCTCGGCGTTTTGGCTGGCCAGCACCTCATGCACCCGCTCCCAATCCGCGGCGCGGGCGGCAAGCATCGCCAGCAGCTCCGCGGTATGGGCGTCACGCTGGGCGAGCTGGTTTTTCAGGGTCGTCTGATAGGCCCAGGCGTCCTCCAGTTCGGCCCGGGTCTCGGCGGCCTCGTTGCGTATCGCGTCCAGTGCCGCAACCTGTCCGGTCAGCCGCGTGACCTCGGCCTCAGCTTGTGCCGCGGCGTCCCGGGCGCCTTCCAATGCCGCGACCTCGGCAGCATAGCCGGCGTTGCGCGCCTCCGCCCGTTGCTGCGCGGCGACCGCTTGGGTTTGCTCGAAATGGTCCACCCAACGCTCGCCCAGCAGGGCGAAGCGCTCCCGCACGGCCGACGCCGTGTCGCCCAGGCGGCACAGCGCCAGCACGTCCTCCGGCGCATGGGGGCCAACGGCGAGGATGCCCAAGCCGTGGCTGTGCAGGAACTCGAACCCCGGCTGCGCCGCCTGCAGCTCCCGCCACAGGCGCCAGACGCCGAAGTCGCCGCGCCGTTCATTCGTGTCATGGAACAGCACCACGGCGCGGTCGGACAGCTTGGGGCGCCAGGCCTCGAAATCCCCGCGCACCGCGTCGTAGGTGTGGAAACCGTCGATGTGCAGCAGGTCGATCGAACCATCGGCGAAGTGCGGCAGCGCTTCTTGGAAGGTGCAGCGCAGCAGCTCGGAGAACCCGGCATAGCGCGCGTCGTGAAACCGCCGCAGCGCCTCGAACACGGCATCGCCGTAGTGGCCGGCGTGCTCGTCGCCCTGCCAGGTATCGACGGCGTAGCACCGGGCGTCGATGCCGTATCGGGCCACGGCCTCGCAGAAGGCCGCGTAGGACACGCCGTTATGGGTGCCCAGCTCGACGAGCAGCCGGGGGCGGCAGGCGGCGACGATCCAATGGGCGAAGGGGACGTGGCCGTACCAGGCGCTCTCGACGCCGACCAGCGCCGGACGCAGGAACAGCGGGTCCAGCGCCGGGTCGCGCAGCAGCGCCAGCGTGTCGGCCGTGGACTGGTCGAGCCTCGGCGGATCGGTCAGGCTTTGGTCCAGGACCCGGTTCCAATTCAGGAAAATGGCGTGGCGCGGCGACTTAGGACTGAAACCAGATTCGCCCGGGGTTGGCAACCGGGACGGGCAGGGCGGGACGCGCTACCACCACGGCCGCGGGCGCCGCGGCGGCGCGAGCAAAAGCTGGTGGTCGCCGGCGACCAAGTTCGGATTAAGGAATGGGTCGTCGTCCGCGGCGCTGCCCCCGGTGGCCCGGTACAGCGCCCCGGCCGCCCGGAAGCGCGCCTGCCGCGCCGGGTCGGCCGCGTCCTCCCCGCGGGTCTCGCCTT
>CAXTUQ010000631.1:0-3572 GCA_964247405.1 uncultured Acetobacteraceae bacterium | reverse complement strand
CCCAACCAGGTGGCGTTCCTCGGCGAGCGCCGGGTCGCGGCGCCCGGCCGGGTCCGCTGGTTGCGCTACGCGGCGCCCGAGCCGCCGGGCGCCGCGACCCACCATTACCTGCATCGCATGGAAGGCAACGTGCGGCGGGGCCAGGCCGTGGTGCGGGCCTGCCTCGACCTGCGCGAGGAAGGCTTCACCCCGGACGTGGTGGTGGCGCATGCCGGGTGGGGGGAAACGATGTTCCTGCGCGACGTGCTGCCGCGCGCCGCCATCCTCTCGTATTGCGAGATGTTCTACCGCGGCGAGGGACAAGACACCGGCTACATCCCGGAAACGGCGCTGGACCTTGATGGGCGCTGCCGGCTGCGGGTGTGGAACGCGGATTTGCTGACCGCGCTGGACCTGATGGACCGCGGCATCGCGCCGACCGCGTGGCAGCGGGCGCAGCACCCAGCCGCTTACCAGCCGCGCATCGCCATCGTGCATGACGGGATCGACATGGCGGAGGTCGCGCCGGACCCGCACGCGCGCTTCACCTTGCCGGACGGGCGGGTGTTGACGCCGGAGGACGAGGTGGTGACCTTCGTCGCCCGCCACCTGGAGCCGGTGCGCGGCTTCACCGTGCTGATGCGCGCCTTGCCTGCCCTGCTACGCCGCCGGCCCGGCGCCCAGGTGGTGATCTGCGGCGAGGACGGCGTGAGCTACGGCCGCCCGCCCGCGGACGGCGGCACCTGGCGCACGGCGCTGCTGCGGGAGGCGCCGGTCGATCCGGCCCGCGTCCACTTCACCGGCCGTCTTGCCCGGCGGGAGTACCTGGCGCTGCTGCAGGTCTCCGCGCTGCATCTATACCTGACGGTACCCTTCGTCCTGTCGTGGTCCTGCACGGAGGCGCTGGCCGCCGGGTGCCTGCTGCTCGGCTCGGACGTGGCGCCGGTGCGGGAGGTGCTGCGGGACGGGGTGAACGGCTTCCTGGTTGATGGGCGCGACCCGGCGGCGGTGGCACGCCGGGCCGCGGACCTTTTGGCCCATCGCGCGTCGCTGGCGCCGGTGCGGGAGCGCGCCCGTGCGATGGCGATGCAGCATTTCGACCTGCGCCACTGCCTCCGCCAGCAGTCGCGCCTCATCCAGGAGATCGCGCCATGAGACTGCTTATCGTGATCGCGGCCCTGCTGGCCGGCGCCGCGCAGGCGCAGCCGGCCCCGGCCCTGCGGCTGGACATAACCGGGCCGCCGGTGTCCGCGGTCCCCAGCGCACGGCCCGGCTGCGACACCCTCGACATCCCCGACGCCCCGGCCCGCGCCGTGCGCCTCGCGACGGGGGAGGTCGAGCTTTACGCGACGCACTACCTCAACCGGGTCGATACCGGGGCGGACCTGCTGCACCTCAAGCACCGCTGCCCCGTGGTGATGCAGGGCGCGAACAACGACGATCCCGCCGCCTTCAACGACCGCGCCTGGATCGCCAGCCCCTGGACGCCGGACGGGCGCACGATCTGGGCCGTGGTGCACAACGAGTTCCAGGGCAACCACCGCCCCGCCTTGTGCCCCAGCCGGCGCTACATGGATTGCTGGTACAATGCCCTCACGGAAGCGGTGTCCCGCGACGGCGGCCACTCGTTCGGGCGCGTGCCGGGCCGGGCGCTGGTGGCGGCGTTGCCGTACCGCTACGACCAGCTCGAACGCGGCCATCACGGCTACTTCAACCCGAGCAACATCGTGACCCTGGCAGGCGCGCAGTACATGTTCGCCTTTGCGACGCAGGCCCGCGCGCAGCGGAACGGGAATTGCTTGCTGCGCACCACGGCGCTCGACATGCCGGACGCCTGGCGCGGCTGGGACGGGTCGGCGTTCGCGGTCGCGTTCGCCAATCCCTACGCGCAGCCCGTCCAGCAGCCGGAGGCGCATGTCTGCGCGCCGGTGGGGCAAGGCAGCCTACGCTGGCCCGTCACCAGCCTCGTGCGCCACCAGCGGAGCGGCCTGTTCATCGCGCTGATGCAGGACGGCGCGCGCAACGGCGGCGTGTACTACGCCACCAGCCCCGACCTGCTGCACTGGTCCGGCCCGGCCCTGCTGCTGCCGGCGGTCGGCCTGGGCGCCTGGACCTGCACCGACCCTGCGCCGATTGCCTACCCGTCGCTGCTCGACCCGGCGGCGGACGGCCGCAACTTCGAGACGGTCGGCCCGGCGCCCGTGCTGTTCGCCACGCGGTTCAACCCGAAAGACTGCCGGGCGGACATCGACCGGGAACTCGTCCGCTGGGATGTGCGCGTCATACCACCTTGAAGATCTGCGGCCATCCGGAAGCGCCCGGCGCGGTGCTGGATCGCTGCGCCTTTCTATTGCGTTGCACAAAGCCAGCGTTGCCCCTGCGTCAATGCGATCCACGGCCGAGGCCTGTGAGTGACAGGACCGCTATTTGGCCGTGCATTTTGGCCAGCCAGGATCAATTGTTAATCAATCGCAAAAATCAACCCGAAGTTGAGTTGACGAATTCGTGAGAAACCATGTAGCTTGTGAGGGTCGGATGTTCGCAACAGTCCCGGCGCAGTCCGAAAACAGGAGATCGAGATGGCGACGATACCCGGTGGCAGTTTCATCGTAGATACCTCAAATCACGCCATGCTGACCGGCACTGCCGGTGATGACCAATTCTTCATGTCACACAATTTCAACACCGCAAGCGGCGGCAATGGTGATGACTTTTTCAATCTGCTTGGCAACCATAACTCGGTTGATGGCGGATCAGGACAAGACACCATCCTTGACGGTGGGCACGACAATAGCCTGAGCGGCGGCGCAGGCAACGATTTCATCGCGAGCTATGGGTCAGGCCATGACACCCTGCTCGGCGGCGCGGGCAACGACACGCTGATCGCGGGCGGCAGCCACAACTTTCTCAGCGGCGGCACCGGCAACGATTACCTGCAGGGCGGGACCGGCCACGACACGCTGGTCGGCGGCGACGGCCAGGACACCTTGCACGCCGGCAGCGGCGACGAGACGATGATCGGCGGCGCCGGCCACAACACCATGTTGGCGGGCGCGGGCAACGACACCATGATCGGCGGCCCCGGGCATGACACCTTCGTGTTCAACAGCAACGGCGGCCAGAACGTCGTGATGGGCTTCCACCAGGGCGACATGCTGCAGATCCAGCAGAACATCAACGGCCTGTCGATCGGCTCCGCCGCCGATGTCGCCGCGCACGTCCAGGACCACGGCGGCAACGCCGTCATTACCCTGGGCAACGAGACGATCACCCTGGTCGGCGTGAAGGCCGAGGACATCCACCAGAACCCGTCGGGCTATTTCACGATCCACTGACTGTCCGGTCATTGACGACCCGGGGCCGCGCCGCCAGGCGGCCCCGGCATCCTTTCCGCCCGCCCGCCTTCCGCACGCCAGCCCCGGGAACCCCGACGATGCTGCTTCGCGACCTCACGCACGACATCCTGCCGCCGCGGACGGCCCTGCTTGGGGATGACGTGATGCTGATGGCCGTGCCGCACGGCGCGGCGGCCGGGCCGCCCGGGGTCAAGCCGCCCTACGGCACGGTGGCCGTCCACGGCGCGGCCGCCGCGC
>CAXTUQ010000630.1:0-3578 GCA_964247405.1 uncultured Acetobacteraceae bacterium | reverse complement strand
GGGGCCGCGCCGCCAATCTTGTATGTTGAATTGCGCCGGGATGGCGTGCCCGTGAACCCGGCCCCCTTTCTACGGGCGCGCGGATAGCCATTTGAGCCGATAGCTATTTCGGTCCATGAACTGGTAAGCTGGCCGCAAGGCATCCCGTGTTGGCTCGGTGCGTCGTAATTGGGCGTGGCGTAAAGGAAGGTTGGGCATGAGGCTTCGTAACGGCTTGCTTCTGGGCGCCGCCTTTGCGGCGGGGATCGCGGTTGGTCCCGCGTCGGGCTACCTGGACGGGGTGTTCGGCACGGACTGGGCCATCGGGCACGCCCGGGCGCAGGACAGCAACCGCGCCGAAACCTACCGCCTGCTCACCTTGTTCGGCGACGTGTTCGAGCGGGTGCGCGCCGAGTACGTGGAGCCGGTGAACGACCGCGACCTGATCGAGAACGCGATCAACGGCATGTTGACCGGCCTCGACCCGCACAGCAGCTACATGAACGCCAAGTCGTTCCGCGACATGCAGGTGCAGACCCGCGGCGAGTTCGGCGGCCTGGGGCTGGAGGTCACGTCGGAGAATGGCATCATCCGGGTCGTCAGCCCTATCGACGACACGCCGGCCGCCCGCGCCGGGGTCAAGGCCGGGGACCTCATCACCATGCTCGACGGGCAGACGGTGCAGGGCCTCACGCTGAACGAGGCGGTGGACAAGATGCGCGGCCCCGCCGGCAGCAAGATCCAACTGACCATCAAGCGCGACGGCGTGAACACCCCGATCGAGCTGGCCATGCAGCGGGAAGTCATCCACATCCAGGTGGTCCGCTCGCACCTGGAAGGCGACATCGGCTACATCCGCCTGACCAGCTTCAACGAGCAGACCGACCCCGGCCTGCGCAAGGCGTACGCGGACCTCAAGCAGAAGGCGGGCGGCACCCTGCGCGGCATCGTGCTGGACCTCCGCAACAACCCGGGCGGCCTGCTGGACCAGGCGGTGTCGGTGTCCGACGACTTCATCGACCAAGGGGAAGTGGTCTCGACGCGGTCGCGCCACCCCGAGGAAAGCCAGCGCTGGAACGCCAAGAACGGCGACATCACGGGCGGCCTGCCGGTGGTCGTGCTGATCAACGGCGGCTCCGCTTCCGCGTCGGAGATCGTGGCCGGGGCGCTGCAGGACCACCACCGGGCCGTGCTCGTCGGCACCCGCAGCTTCGGCAAGGGGTCGGTGCAGACCGTCATGCCGCTTCAGGGCAACGGCGCGATGCGCCTCACCACCGCGCGCTACTACACGCCGTCCGGACGCAGCATCCAGGGCCTCGGCATCACCCCGGACGTGGAGGTCGCGCCGTCCCGCACGGAGCAGCCGCATTTCGGGCCGGAGCGTGAGGCCGACTTGAACAAGGCACTGCGCAACCAGGGCGGCACGCCGCAGCCGGCGTCGCCCCCGGCCCGCACCGACCTGCCCGCCGTGGCGAAGGACATCCCGAAGGTGCCGCCGGAAGGCTTCCCGGCCTTCGACGCGGCCAAGGCGGACACGGACTTCCAGTTGCAGGAGGGCCTAGTGGTCCTGCGCGCCATGGCCACGCAGCGCCGCGCTTCGCGCTGAGCGGCAAGCGGGCACTCGGCTGGTGGACCCAGGGTAAGCCAGCCTTGCCGCGCTGGCCGGCCGCTTGGCGCGGCCTGGCGCGTTTTTGGCTCGGGCTGCTGCTCGTCATGCTGACGGGCACCGCCATCTTGCAATTCCTGGGTCCCATCCGCCGTCCGGCATTGTTGGCGACTCCGGCCGTGCCGCCCGCCGCGGCCAAGGCGGAGTGGGACGGCAAGATCGCCGAGCCTGACCCGGCGCTGCTGGAACCGTCCCGCGCCTTCCCGGGCGCCGGCCTGCCGCGTATTGGCGCTGATGGGCGCTTGCCACGTCTGGTGTATCGCCGCCCCGCCCCGCCGCCCGGCACCCGGCCGCGCATCGCGCTGCTGCTAGCCGGGGTGGGGCTGGCCGCCGTGGACAGCCGGACGGCCATCGACCGGCTGCCCGGCGCCGTGTCGCTCGCCTTCTCCGCCTACACCCCGAACCCGGAAGCCCTGCTGGAAGCCGCGCGCAGCCGTGGCCACGAGATCCTGGCCTCCGTGCCGATGGAGGCGAACGGTTATCCCTGGAACGACGCCGGGCCGCACTCCCTGCTGACCGGCAACTCGCCGGCGGCGAACCGCGACAACCTGGAATGGGCGATGAGCCGCCTGCAAGGCTATGTCGGCGTGACCGGCGCCTCGGACGGGTTGCGCGGGGAACGGTTCGCCGACCAAGGCAGCAGCTTCAGCCTCGTGCTGGAAGAAGCGGCCCGGCGCGGCCTGCTCTACGTCGATCCGCGCCCCGGCGGCCCGGCCCCGCCCGGCACGGGCCGCACGGTCGATGCCGTGATCGACGACCCCGCGACCCGCGCCGACATCGAGGCCAAGCTGATCTTGCTGGAGCGCACGGCGCGGGACCATGGCTCCGCCCTCGGCCTGGCCGGGCCGCTCCGTCCCGCCACGGTGGAGCGCATCGCCGCCTGGGCCGAGGATGTCGAGAAGCGCGGCTACCAGCTTGTGCCCGTCAGCGCCCTGGTTACGGAGTCCCCGCAATGACCGACCTGCCCTACCGTCCCAACGTCGGCGCGGTCCTGTTCAACCCGGCGGGCCAGGTGTTCGTCGCCCGCCGGGCCGACCTGCCGAACGCGGAGGGTGCGGCCGGCGGCTGGCAACTGCCCCAAGGCGGCATCGACGAGGCGGAGGACCCCCGCGCCGCCGTGCTGCGCGAACTGCAGGAGGAGATCGGCACCGGGGCCGCCACCGTGATCGGCGAGCACCCGGACTGGCTCACCTACGACCTGCCGCCGGACCTGCTGGGCCGCGCCCTGGGCGGCCGGTTCCGCGGGCAGAAGCAGCGCTGGTTCGCCCTGCGCTTCGACGGACGGGACGAGGACGTGCGCCTCGACCTCGACCCGCACCCGGAGTTCGACGCTTGGCGCTGGGCGCCGCTCGCCGACCTGCCGGCCCTGGCCGTCGATTTCAAGCGCCCGATCTACGAGGTGCTGGCCCGGTCATTCCAACGGTTCGCCGTTCCCGGCGGGATCGGATAGCCGGGCGTTGTCGAGTTGACGCTCCCGCAAGGCGCGGGCCTGCTCCTGCGCCAATCGCTCCGCCTTGGTGCGACCATGGACGGCGCGCGCCGCCTCCGCCTCAGTCCCTGCTTCTTCGCGCGCCCGGCGTTTTCTCGCACGCCGCAGGTTGATGATTTCAGCCATCGCGGCACAATGGCCCGGCCATGGTAACTCTGCTCGTCTTGATCGTCGTCGTCCTGCTCGTCAGCCTTGGGCAGTTGTCCATGTTCGACATCGACCTGTCGGCCTTCCCTGGCGGCATCGTGGGCGTGCTCGTCCTGGTCGTGATCGGCCTGCTGGTGACGCGGCGGATCTAAAGCACCCGCCCGGCGACCGCGTCCAGGCGGGCCAGCAGCGCCGGGTCCCGCTGGCCGGGCGCGGTGATGATGGCGTGTTCCAGCGCGCGGTCGCAGCCGGCCGGGCAAGGGCCGCGCGGGGCGCCCAGCCGGGGGATCACTGCGC
>CAXTUQ010000629.1:0-3593 GCA_964247405.1 uncultured Acetobacteraceae bacterium | reverse complement strand
CCTTATAAGGATGCCCGGAAAACTGCCACTGGTCCATCAACGCGCCACGGTCGAATAAACCCGCTCCTGTTTGCGCCGCCAAATCAACCAGAACCTGGTCGATCTGTTGATGCAACGGCGAGGCCAGGATAAGCGGCGCACGTTGGTTGTCCATGAGCACGACGTCAATTCCCTTTTCTCGGAGAGTATGCACGCCGTCCGCAACGAGGAGCTTGAATTCCTCGGGATTCCGGTTCTTCAATGCACCGTTTGCGCCGACTTGCCAGATGACCAAGCTGGGGCGCACTTCCAGCACGTCCGCTTCGATCCGCGGCAGCATCTCGGCGGCGTCCTGGCCGCCGACGCCACGATTGATGACCGCGACGTGGGCCGTGGGAAGGGCGGCCGACAACACCGCCTGCAACACTGCCGGATAGCTGTGCGCGATGCTGCTGGAGTGCCAGCCCTGAGTCGAGGACGAGCCGAACGCTACGATGGTCAGCTCTGAATTGTGGTCCAGGGCCTCCTTGACATGGGGCAACACCAATGGGGGAACATGCACCGCCGGGCAGCCATCGGGATGGTCAGCGGCCCGTGCAGGGAGTGCGGCGAGCGCGAGCGTGCAGGCCAAGGAGAGTCGCGACAAGAAGTTCAACATGCCGTGACTCCTATGTCGCCGTTCCGCCAACCGTCAAGCTTGAGAGCTTCAGGGTTGGTTGGCCGACGCCCACCGGCACGCCTTGCCCGTTTTTGCCGCAGGTGCCGATGCCAGCATCAAGGCCGGGGTCGTTGCCCACCATATCGACCTTGAGCAGCGCGTCGGGTCCGTTGCCGATCAGCGTGGCGCCCTTTACCGGGCTGGTGATGCGCCCGTCCTCGATCAGGTAAGCCTCGCTGGCCGAGAACACGAACTTGCCCGACGTGATATCGACCGAGCCGCCGCCGAAGTTCACCGCGTACAAGCCGCGCGGCACGGAGCGGATGATCTCCTCCGGGTCAGACGGGCCGCCAAGCATGACGGTGTTGGTCATCCTCGGCATCGGCGCGTGGGCGAAGCTCTGCCGGCGGCCGTTGCCCGTCGCCGGCACGCCCACCAGCCGGGCGTTCAGCCGGTCCTGAATGAACGCGGTCAGCACGCCGTCCTCGATCATCACGGTGCGCCCGGACGGCGTGCCCTCGTCATCGACCGTCAGGCTCCCCCGCCGGTCCGGCAAGGTGCCGTCGTCCACGACGGTGACGCCGGGGCTGGCGATGCGCTGCCCGAGCAGCCCGGCGAATGCCGAGGTCTTCTTGCGGTTGAAGTCCCCCTCCAGCCCGTGCCCGATGGCCTCATGCAGCAGGATGCCGGGCCAGCCGGGGCCGAGCACCACCGGCATCTCCCCGGCCGGCGCCGGGCGGCTATCCAGGTTGACCAGAGCCTGGCGCAACGCCTCGTCCACCGCGCCGCGCCAGAAGGCGCCGTCGAGCAGGCGGCTGTAGCCGTGGCGCCCCCCGGCGCCAAAGGTGCCGCTTTCCCGCCGCCCGTCCTGCTCCACCACCACCGACACGTTGAGTCGGACCAGCGGGCGCAGGTCGGCCACCCGCGTGCCGTCCGCGCGCAGCACCTGGACCGCCTGCCATTCCCCGAACAGCGACGCCATCACCTGCTTCACCCGCGGGTCCCGGCCGCGCGCATAGGCGTCGATCTCGCTCAGGATCGCCGTCCGGTCCGGGAACTTGGTCTCCGTCAGCGGGTTGGCGTCGGAATACAGCCGGGCGTTGCTGGACCGCGGGGCGGCGGCGGCCGTGCCGGACCGGCCGGAGCGCACGGCCGAAACCGTCGCAGCGGCCCGGCCTAGCGCATCCGCCGAAAGCTCCCCGGCATGGGCATACCCGGCCTCCTCGCCCAGCATCGCGCGCAGCCCGAAGCCAAGCTGCGTGTCGAACCCGGCGCTGCGGATGCGCCCGTCGTCCAGGCTCAGTTGCTCGCTTTCCCGGTATTCCAGGAACAACTCGCCGTCATCCATGCCGGCCAGGGCGCCGCTGGTGATGCGCTCGGCATCGGAGCGGTCCAGGGCCGCGCCGGGCCGGTCGAAAAACAAGGCATCCGTCGCGGCGATGAGGCTGGGAGCAGGCTGGGTCATCGAACATCCTTGAACACATGCAGCGGGCAATGGGCACGGCGCGGGCGCTTCGGCGCATTCAAGACGAAGCCACAATTCTGGCACGGGCGGCCGGCGCCGCAGCTTGGCTGCGCCCGGCATGCAATGCGGCAAGCGCCGCGGTCAGCACAAGGACCGCCATGGCCTGGTGCATTGTGCCCAAGGCGACCGGCACGACCCAGAGCAGCGTAGTGACTCCCAGGGCGTATTGGCCCAGCACCGTCAAGCCAAGCGCGAGCAGGGCTGTCCGCAGCCGTCCCGCGGTACCGCCGCGCAGCCCGACGATCAGCGTCGCTGATGCCAGAAGCGCCGTGACGGTCGCAAGCAGCCGGTGGTTGAACTGCACGGTTGCGACGTTTTCTGTCATGTTGCGCACGAACGGCTGGAGCTGCGCGATGCCCGCGGGCACCAGGGAACCGTCCATGAGCGGAAAGGAATTATAGGTCAGCCCCGCGTGCAGCCCGGCCACGAAGCCCCCGGCCACGATGGTTAAAGCCACGGCGCAGCAGGTCCCGGCGATCAAGGCGCGCAGGCCGCGGACGCGCGGGCCGGCGGGCGCAGGGGCCGCCCCGTCCTGCCACAGCGTCAGCGCCGTCCAGAAGATCGCGGCATACAGCGAGAGCGCCATGACGAGATGAACCACCAGCCGGTAAGGCGAAACGGCCGTGCTGTCCGCCGCGAAGCCGCTGGCGACCATGAACCAGCCAATGGCGCCCTGCAATCCGCCCAGCAGGAACAGCAGGCCCAACCGCCATGCCAGTTGGCGGCCGATGGCCCCGTGCAACGCGAACCACGCCAGCGGCCCCAGGAAAGCCAAGCCGATCAGCCGGCCCCAAAGGCGGTGCGTCCATTCAAGCCAGAAGATGTGCTTGAAGCCTTCGAGCCCGAACCCTTGGTTCACCAGGGCATATTGCGGGATTTGCTGATACAGCCGGTAAAGCCGCTGCCATTCCGCATCCGACAAAGGGGGCAGGGCGCCCATGAGGGGCTTCCACTCCATGATCGACAGGCCCGATCCCGTCAGGCGCGTGGCGCCGCCCAGCGACACCATGACCAGCAGCATGGCGCACATCCCGAACAGCCACACCGCGACGGGCCGGGCCTGCTGCCGGCGCGTGGCGTTTGGCAGGGTGAAGGAGGACGTGACGTCAAGCGGCATTTCTGAACCCTAGCCTCCAAACCACGAACAAACTATCAATCCACGCCAGCCACCCGGCGGACCGTCTGGCGGTCCTGGCCCCAACCCGCCCGAAGCCCGCTTGGGCAGCACCTTCATGGAGATGGAGTGTCAGCCAGCGTTCGGCAACGCATCGTGTCGCTGTCCTCCGTGGCCGGGCGCCCGGCGCTGCTGCTGCTCGGCCTGGTGCTGGCCGGGCTGGCATTGCGACACCTGGGACTGGACGCCGGGATCGCGGCGGCGGGGCAGCGCGGCCCCTTGGCGTTCGTCGCCATCGCCACCGCCGCCTGCGCCGT
>CAXTUQ010000628.1:0-3594 GCA_964247405.1 uncultured Acetobacteraceae bacterium | reverse complement strand
CATGACAACCGATCCTGCCCACAATGCCGCACCGGGTTTGGGCAAAGTCGAGGCCCGTTCCATGGCGTGATCCCTACATGCCTGTCGCTTGATGCGAAAGCTCTAAGGCCAGCGCGGCTTCGGCTTGCCCCCCCCCGCCCGCCTTCCTGCATCCTCGACCAAGAGGCACTTGTGACGATCACCCTCATCAACTTTCCGCTCTACCGCGTGCTGCGCGCGTTGAACGTGTCGGAACCCGACGCGGAGGCCGTGGCCGAGGCCACTCTGCCCGACCTGTCGCAGCTTGCCAAAGGACGAGCTGCGCGCCGAGATCAGTAGCGTGCGCAACGAGATCGCCGGCGTGCGGGCCGACCTGAAAATCGAGATCAGCGGCTTGCGGGTTGAGATGCGCAGCGGACTCGGCAGCCCGCGCACCGAGATCGCGCAAGCCGCGCGACGGCAGACCACCACGGTGGTCATCACCTTGGCCGCCTCAACCTGCGCCATCATCGCGGCCCAGCGTCTCGCGCCGCCGGTCCTGTCCATCGACGCCATGCGCGCCATCGTCGAGCAGACCGTGCGCAGCTTCCAGCTACAGCCCGCCCCCTCGGGCCAGTCCACGCGCCCCACACCGCCACCATGACGCTCCTCGAAATCCACGGCCTGCTCGCGCCTTCTTTTCTTTGGGCCTGCTCCGGGCTTGCTTTCGCTGGCTGATCAGGATTTGAGGCCCGGCCAGCCTATGTGATCCGCCCGCGACGTGACCCGCTTCCTTCAGCCATTCCATCGCCTGCACCCCACCCCGCAGCGTCCACGCCTCGCCGCGACGCGCCGGCTCCGCCGCACGTCCAGTCCTGCGCGGCACACGGCACTGCCCGAGCGCCTCGGCCAGCGACGCCGCCCCTCGTGTAGTCGCCACTCCGCCACCCGCTCCAGCAAGCCAGCCGGTTGCCGCCGAAAGGTCGGCATCGTGCGGGCGGCGGGTTCTGCGCGGGCATCGCGCGCCCGGTGCCGGTGTCCTGCAGGCTGGGCACGCTGAGTGTGGGTGTGCGGACGCGCCTCACCCAGGTCAGCCGAACGCGGGCCGCCGCGCCTGCGTCGATCAAGGCCTGAACGAAGGGCGGGGCTGGCGCCCCGACCGGACCATCACCCAAGTAGGCCCCTTCCGTGCTCGGCGAGTAGGCGTCGGAATTCCTGACCGCGGCCTGCCGATCTCCGAAGGTGAGCGGAAAGGCGAGCCGATTGCGCAGGCCGTCGATGGAGAGGCACGACGGAGAACCGCTTCGGTCGACTGGGAACAGGCGCAACGCCGTCAGGAGTTCGGACGGCAGATGATCGACGGGGGACGCCCCGGTTGCGGACCCGTGCGACGAAAGCACGATCGCGATCGCGCCGGCCGTGGTGCAGCCTGCCACCCGGGCGCGACGAGGCGCCGCTCCGGGCCGATCTTGGGGCACCGTCACCACCACCCCGCCTCGCGTGCGAAGCGAAGCCCGCCGTCGGAGACGGTCAGGATGATGGTCGTGCGGCGTGACCCTTCGATCGACGGCGTTGCCGCCCCGAAAGCTACTCGCCTGAACGCGGGCGTCCTCATCCAGTCGGGTGCCTGCTCGTCCAGCTCCACGTCGGCCTTGACGAGCCTCTCGCCGTTGAATGCCGTCTCCTCCCTGATGTTCGTGATCCGGCTCGGCGTCTCCTTGACGCAGGCGGCGGCGGCGATGCTGACGGCGTAGGGCTCGATCGTCGGGATCCGGTAGTGCTGGTCGGCCGGCGGCAGCGCACCGCCGTAGACACGGCTGGGAAAGGTGGGCGGAGAGAACGAGGGCTGCCCGAACGAGGCCCGGACGACATAGTCGAACGCGGCGTCCGCCGACCGGGTCTGGTAAAGCGCGATCGGGACGACCTTGCTCTCGTGCCGGTGAACCTCGTCGTGCGAGTAGATGCCGGCGGCCGAGACGACCTGGGGTCCGAGGCTGTGGAGTTCGACGTCGGCGGTGGCTGGGACCCCGCCCTGTCGAGGATGCCACGCCTTGCCAGGTCGGCGACGAGTTCGGGAGCCGGTTCGCCTTCAGGGGCGGCGTAGAAGGGGAAGAAGTGGCGCAAAGGCGAGGTCAGGCCCGACGAGGGATAGTACAGCGTCCCGCCCGGCACGGCCGGGACATGCATGCGACCGTTTCGGGCGACAGTGGCAGGCAACGCCGCATGCCGTCCGGGAACTTGTCCCGGATCGCTTGGCGGATCTCCGCTTCCTGCGACATGCCGCATCCACAGGACCCGACCAGGAGGAGGGTCGCGACGGCCGCCCGGGCACCCACGATGCCGGCCCGCTTCCCGCCTTTGACCGGCTTCGCCCTGGTGCAAGAGGCCAATGGCAGCCTGCCGAGGCGCTGGACACGCGGTAAAGGCGATGCCGCCTGGACCCGTTGCGGTGAGACGTGGGCATCGGGTGGTCCGAGACCGCATCGGGAGCTGCTGCGATCAGGGCGGCACCGGCTCGAGTTGCGCGAGGCCGCCGGCGCGCGTTGCCCAGCCTTGCGTGGGTCCGAGCTTGGCGGCGATCGTCCAAGGATGTCGAGTGGATCCACCCCGGAGCCTGCGCTGATGTTTTGTAGAGGATACTCCGTGGTGGGATACGCGACAAGGCAGCCGTGTCGCGGAAGTGGACATCCGCGAGGTGCTGGCGACGAACCTGCGGCGACGCTGGCGCGAGATTGGAATGTCGCAGGAGGAGCTTGCCCACCGGGCGGGGATCGACCGGACCTGCGTCAGTTCACTGGAACGCTGCGTTTACGGAGCCACCATCAACGTCGTGGACCGGCTTGCGAAGGTGCTCGGCGTCGAGGCGTCCGAGCTTCTCGAGCGCCGGGCGGAATAGCCGCGGAGGGCGATGGCGTTGAACGTGCCCTGACGGTGCCGGTGATCAGCCAGTCGCGATGGCAGGCGATCGCGCCTGAAATACGGTCGCGGGGCCGCAGCCCGCTAGAAAGCCCGCCGCGCCGCCGCCTCGGCCTCGTCCCCGCCCATTGCTTCCACGTCCCGCCGGTAGAGCGACATGGCCCGCTGCCGCAACGCCGGATCGTTGCCATGCCGCTCGATCACTCTCAGCCGGTGGCAGAGCTGGAGTTCGTGCCTGTCCTTCTCGGCTGCGCGTGCGGCCTCCTCCCACCACATGTTGCCAACGGCGTCGGCTCCGCCCGCGCACAACGGCATGAAGTGGTCGCGGATGAAGCCGGGCCAGCGATGGCCGGTTTCGCCCGTGGCGGGGCAAGGCACGGCCAGCGTGAAGGCATGTGTCCCGGCCGGGTCACGCGGGTAGTTGCGGCAGCGGCCGTCCTTGCAGGCGGCTCGCACCGAGCCGGAAAGGACGAGCAGGATGGCAACCGGAGCCAGGGCACAACCAATCATCGGTGCGGCAGCGTAGCAAATTTCATGGATGCGGGACAGCCTTGGCGGCGCTGCCTCGGCGTCCCGGACCTTCGAGGACGCGTTCCGCCACGCCGTCACACCATCAGGGGGACTGGCGGCGGACAGAACGGACGACGCGGCCTCGAAACTGCCTTAGGGCCTGAGCCAAAACAACCGAGTCTCGATTGTGGGTAGGCCTGGTTTTCGGGT
>CAXTUQ010000627.1:0-3600 GCA_964247405.1 uncultured Acetobacteraceae bacterium | reverse complement strand
TTGCTGGGCGGGTCAGCCTGTGGCTCGGGCGTGCTCATGGCGGCAGAATAGGGCATCGACTGCGCGGCGGAAATTGGCGGCGTGTCGGGTTTCGGCGATGCGCCTTTGCAGTTTGCCACGGACGTAATTTTAAAGCTGAACTAGAAGATTACTGTGAGATTCTCAGATCATTGATGTCTTGCGCTATTTTCTGAAAGGCGGCATTGATAGCACTCGCGCTCTGGCTATCAAAGTAGTGATTTGCGTCCGTTGCGCACTTGCTGAGGTCTGGACCTGCTCCATTGGTTGTTGCTCCCAAGAGCTGGTCATCAGACGTGCCATGAAAGAAAATTGTGTACAGGACGACTCCTGCCGTTTTGATGTTTGTGCAAAGAAGCTGAAGTCGCGATTTAAGGACAGTCTTTGCTGATTGCCGCAATGCATCACCGGTCGTACCAGAAATAGGCAGCACACCAGATGACACTCGTTGATAGGAAGTGTACCAACTGTCAGGTCGGACGCATTCTGGATAGAGATACAGGCTATTACAATTAGAGGAGGTGGAACCGTAAGGCGCGGCGGCACCATAGAACGAGTCAATGCCATCCACCTCGTTCACGCCGTCGGTCATCAACACGATGATCTTTGTTGTTCCATTGTCAGAATAGGCGGCTGGCCGGGCTGCGCCCGTCGGCGACGGTAGGAGGCCCCAAGCCGTCCAGAGCGGACTGAGCGTGAACCAGCCCCATTGCAACCCCTGATTTATGACAGTTCCTCCGCCATTCACCATGGCCATATTGTTGATGGAGGTGCTGAGTGCCGTCTTGTCATTGGTCAGTGCGACCAAGGAGGCGTGAGGACAGAACAGATTGGGACCGTAGTAAAGACCAGTTGGGCTAAGATAGTTTGTATTGGTAGTTTGGGAAACTGTGTTGGTATCATTAACATACACGATATTCTTTTTCACATCAACATGCCAATCGTTATCACCGTTGTAGAAAACCCCATTTCCATTGCCATTGCTGTCCACCCTGCGCGCCACTTGGTAGGTGCTAGGATAAAAATACGGGTCAAATTTGGTGCTATCGGACGATGGCGCGTCTTCGGTGGTGTCATACGATGTGGTGGGCGATGCGTAAGCCCGTGCTTGAACGCAGCCGCGCCAGCCAAGGTCGGAGGTGGTATCCGAGTTGAAATTCGTGGCCAAGGTTCCTGTTTTCAGGAAGCTTTGTCCGGTAGCTCCATTGCCGACGTTGACCGCGCCAGCGAATGGCACGATTCCTATGGACACGTTTGGCGACGATGGCGATCCGCTGCCCAGAATCGTGGTAAGCAGGTTATTTGCGGCCGTCTGCAAGGCAGCAAGCTTGGTGGTGTTGCTGATCGCAAGCCCCATCGAGAGCGAGTTGTCGAGCACCAGCGTCATCTCAACCCTGTGCGGCACTGCTGCCGTGCTCGTGACCGTCACGGTGTTGTTATCGTACCCCGCCCCTACCTTCGGAAAGAACCTCATGATCATCGTGGGCAGCGTGGCGCTGGCCGTCACCGTGACGTAGGGGTTTGACGGAGTGCTCGACGTGGCGGCTGTTGCAGGAGTGACAGTCGCCCCGGCCGACGACGAACCGAGAAAGCCGACTTGCGTTCCGGAGGTGTAGCTGGTCAAGGGTGCACCGTAGCTGAGCCAGAACAACTCCTTTGCGTCCTTCGTGACCAAGTCGCCTGTCTCGCCGTTGGACTGGCTCGCGCCCAGCAGGGCAGCAGCGTCCACCGCCCATTGCAGCCGCTGCTGCAGCACCCAAAGGCTGGACAAGTCCACCGCCAAGCCGAGAGACATCAGGATCGGCACCGCGAGGATCGCCGACATCGCTGCGACGCTGCCGTCATTGTTCATGGCCGGTTCCCCTGGGTGATGCGCGGAAGCACGCGCTGCCGCGGGATGGCCATGGCGGCCGAATACTGTGACTTGGTGGCGCCAAGCTTGATCGCAGACAGCCCAGTCAGCGTGTATTGAGAAGCAACTTCGACTACGACGAAAGGTACGCCAGCCGGCGGCGTGTAATTGCTCAATGTTGGGGCAACCGGGAGTCCAGTCTTGTCATCAAACGTGCCGATTTTGTTTGCAGTACAAGTACCGATAACGTACGATTTTTGCCAAACAATAGACAGCAATCCAGCTCTGACGCCGGTAACGGGATAATCCAAACCGCTGATTGTTGCGGCGCAGGCAACTTGGGTCGGATCGGTAAGGGTCTTGTTGCTGCCGTTTCCAGCAATTGTCGCGATCACTGGAAACAACGTGTTCGTAAAGTCGTCGTCATAGAGGGAAGTGAGCTGCGTCACGACTTGTATGCCTTGGATTGCCGCCTGCTCGACTCGAAAATTGTTTCGTATCAAGAAGACAAGATCCACCCCGACCACGTATATCAGGATGAACACGGGCGCGACGAGTGCGAACTCAAGCGCCGCGACGCCCCCGCGATCCCGCCACAGCCTAGAATGGCTCATTCTGAACCATGATCGTCGTGTTGTGGACAAGGCTTGTCTGCCCGCCCAACACGATGGATGCGATCGGTGTCAGCACAGGCTGCGTGTAGGTGACCGCATATTGCACCAACCACCGGCTTCCGCCTGCACCGGCAGTCTGGGTCGCGTTGGCAGGACGGTGCGCAGGGTTGAAGTAATAGACACCGCCGTAGCTCTGCATCGTGACCGTGAGATTGTTGTTGTCAAGCAGGCCCGATGCCTGCGTCACCATGGCAGCCTTGATCGAATCCTCGCGGGTGCCCTTGGGCGGTAGGGTGCCAAGCGATCCAAGGCGGGACGCCGCCTGCACGGCATCGTTCAGCGCCATTTCCACCGTCATCGCCCAGGTTGCTTCCAACGTGAGAAACACGAGCAACAGGAAAACGTTGGCTATCACGGCGAACTCGAGCGCAGTGGCTCCGCGTCGGTCGCGCCAAAGAGAGGCGTGAAGCCCGCCGGGCAAGAGGCGCCACACCATCGCTCAGCGCGCCGACGCCGTAACGATGCGCGGCATGCGGACCCAGGTACGCGAGGCAGGGGTCGTCATCGACACCAAGATCGGACCGGGCGAGGCCTTTACGTCGATCTCCCCCGCTGGACCCCAGACGCGGATGGCCGCCACCGCGCGCAGCGCCGCAACCGGCGCCGGGGTGCCGTGCCACGCGGCCAGCACCAGGTCGCGGTAGGGCGCGCCCAGCGCGTCCGTCCGGGAATGGTAGGCCGCCACCGCCGGCTCCCACGCCCCAAGCTCCTCATGGAGCGACGCCAGGAAACGGGCGGCGGCCAAGGCGTTGGCCATCGGGTCGAAGCCGCTGGCGAGGTTGGGGAAGGCGCCGGGGTGGTGCAGCAGGTTGATCTGGAAGCAGCCGACATCGACGGACTGCACGCCCCCGGCCTGCGAGGCCTGCACCGCGGTGACCGCCTCCTCCGCGCTGGCGAGGAAGCGGCCGACGCCGCCGGACTGGATGGCGAACGGCCACGGCGCCCGCGTGCCTGCCGCGTCGGTGCGCCCGCTTTCAACGAGGCCGATGGCCAGCAGCAGCCCGGCGGGAATCCCGGCGCCCGCCTCCGCCACCGCCGCGGCCTCCGCGCAGGACG
>CAXTUQ010000626.1:0-3613 GCA_964247405.1 uncultured Acetobacteraceae bacterium | reverse complement strand
GCCAACGCCGACGCTGTCGCGCCGGGGCCGCCGCTCCTGGCATTCGGGATGGGGGCGTTGCTGCTTGGCGCGTTCGGCGTCTGGCGCCGGGGCCGGCTGGGGGCCGCCAGCATCCTCGGCCATAATGGGATCACCGCCGTCGCGTTTGGGTTGGGCGGGCCGGCCGCGACCTTCGCCGGCCTGCTGCACCTGACGGCGCACAGTTTGGCCCACGCGGCGCTGCGCCGTTCCCTTCCGCCCATGCCGCTCGCTGTCCTGCTGGTTGCGCTCGCCGGGCTGCCGCCCTTCGCGCTGTTCGGCAGCGAGGCGCTGATCTTGACCGAGGCGGCGCACAGCCTGCCCTGGCTGGCCCTGTTGTTCGGCCTAGGCCTCCTGGCCTTCGCCGGTGCGCTGGCCGTGCGCCTGCGTGAGCGGCATCCCACCCCGGAAACCGGGCGTGCGGCGTTCGCCTGGGTCTGGCTGCCCGTGGCGGCGCTGCTGGGCTTGGGGGCGGTCATGCCGGCCGGGGTGGCGGCCTGGTTCCGGGCGGTTGCGGCTGCGCCATGACGGTCGAGGCGTTGATCGCCGCCGGGGAGGTGCAGCCCATGCGGCCCTGGCCCCGCCACCTGCTCAGCCCCGACGCCTGGCGCGCAATGGCGGACGCGCTGCGCAGCGATCCCGAGCCGGTTCTGCTGGGGCTGTGGGCGGACACGGCCCACGTGCACGCCTTGTTCATGGGCAGCGCGCCGCTGATCGCCTCCGTCCCGGTTGAGAGCGGGCTGTACGACGCGCTGTCGCCCGGCCGCCCTGCGGCGGCGCTGTTCGAGCGCATGATCCATGACCTTTGGGGCCACGTCGCCGCGCATGGCGTCGATTTGCGCCCGCTGTTGGACCATGGGCGCTGGCCCATCCTGCGCCCGCTTTCGCGCCGTCCCGCGCCCAACGCCGCCCCGCCGGAGCCGCAGGCGCCCGGCGCCGTGCAGCTTGGCCAGCATCAGGTTCCGATCGGCCCGGTTGGCGCCGCCGCCGATCCCGTGCACCTGCGCGTCACCGCCGCGGGGGAAATGGTGGTACGGATGGAGGCGCGGCTGGGCTACGCGCACCGGGGCGTCCTGGCGCTGATGCGCGGCAAGCCGCTGCGCCGCGCGGCGCCGCTCGCCGCCCGGATCGCCGCCGACAGCACGGTGGCCCACGCCATCGCCTTTGCCCGCGCGGGGGAGGCCGCGCTCGATGCCGGCCCAACGCCCCGCGGCCACGCGCTCCGCGGCGTCATGGCGGAGCTGGAGCGGGTCGCCAGCCACCTTGCCGACCTAGGCGCGGCGCTGCCCGGATTGCCGGGCGCACGGTGCGGGGCGTTGCGGGAAACCGTGCTGCGGGCCAGCGAGGCCGCGTTCGGGCACCGCTTGCTGATGGACTGCGTCGTGCCCGGCGGTACCGCTGTGGACCTCGCGCCGGGCGGCCAGGCTGCCGTGCTGGAGGCCCTGGACCGGATCGCGTCGGAGTGGCCGGGCGTGCTGCGCGGCCTAGACGGCATGGCGGAGGGTCTCGGCGTGACCGCTCCGGAGCTTGTGGCGCAGATCGCCCCGGGCGGCGTGGTGGGGCGGGCTGCCGGGCGCACGGACGACGCGCGGCGCGTGCCGGGCTACCCGCCCTACCGCCGCCCGCCCGCCATGCCGCCTTCGCCGTGCGCTGGCGACGTGGAGGCCCGCCTGCGCCTGCGCCTCCATGAAATCCGGGACAGCGAGGCAATGTTGCGCGGATGGCTGGCCGACTTGCCGCCCGGTCCCGTCAATGCCGGCGTCCCCTTCGCCAGCGGCGAGGGCCTGGGCGTTGCCGAAGGGCCGCACGGCGACGTATGGCATTGGCTCCGCCTGGACGCCGGCAACATCGCCACGAGTTTCGTCCGCGACCCGCGTTGGCTGCATTGGCCGCTGATCGAGGCGGCGTGCGGCGGCGCCGCTTTGAGCGACCTGCCGCTGATCCTGCAGTCGTTCAGCCCCGCGGCGTCCGGCCTGGAGCTTTAGCGATGCTGCGAGACCTGGCCCGTGCCCTGTTCCGCCGGCCTGCCGCCGACCCCGCGGGAGCGCCGGACTTGGAGATCGCCGGGGCGCTCGCGGCGCAACTGGACAGCGCCGCGCAGGCCCGGCTGGGCCGGAGCTTGGCCCTCCTGCACGTCGCCGCCGGCGGCTGCGGCGGCTGCACGGCCGAGATCGGCGCGCTGCATGGCGTCACCTACGACTTGGAGCGCCACGGCCTCACCTTCGTCGGCCATCCGCGCCAGGCCGATGTGCTGCTGGTGACGGGGCCGCTGACCTTTGCCATGCGGGCCGCGATGGAAAGCGTCTGGACGGCCATGCCGGAACCCCGGTGGGTCGTGGCGGTCGGCGCTTGCGCCATCGACGGCGGGGTCTTTGCCGGAACCTACGCGGTACAGGGCGGCATCGGCATTGCGCTGCCGATTGACCTGATCGTGGAAGGCTGCCCGCCGTCCCCAGCCTCCGTGCTGACGGCGCTGCTGACCCTGATCGAGGCGAACCGTTAAAGCAGGCAGAGCGCCTGCAACTGCCGCCGCAGCTCCTCTGGCAAGCCGTCCGCGCCGCAGGCGGGTCCCTGGGCGCTCACGTCCGCCGGGGCGTCCGCATCCGCCAGGTATCGCCAGCCTTGGAACGCCTTGGTCGGGCGGTTTTCCACCGGAACCAGCACCGGGTCGAGCACCAGCCCGGCGCAGCGCGTCTCGTCCTCCCGCCGGTCCTCGATCACGTCCAGCACGCGCTGCCGCACCAGCATGGCGCCCCCGATGACCCAGTAGATGCTGCCGCCCCCGGTGATCTCCGCCGCCCGACGCGGGAACATGCGGGTGCGGTGGCGCAGCGGCGGCAGCTCGGTGGCGCGGGTAGCCTGGACCTGGCGCAAATGGGCGATGTCGCGGATTCCGACCGCGAGCTTGGCGATGTGCAGCATGGGCTTCGATTAGGGCGGCAAGCGGGTGGGGCGCAAGGGCGCTACCCCGCGCTGCTGGCCGGCCCGGACTCCTTGGCGGGAAAGCGGCACCACTCCTTCGCCGCGCAGCGCCAGCATTCCGGCCGCCGCGCCTTGCAGACGTAGCGGCCGTGCAGGATCAGCCAATGGTGCGCCGGGCGGAGCAGGTCTTTTGGGATGCGCTTCACCAGGCCGTCCTCGACCTCCCGCACCGTCTTGCCCGGCGCGATGCCTGTGCGGTTGCCCAGGCGGAAGACGTGGGTATCGACTGCCATGGTGGCGTGCCCGAACGCCACGTTCAGCACCACGTTGGCGGTCTTGCGCCCCACGCCGGGCAGGGCTTCCAGCGCCTCGCGGTCATTGGGCACGGTGCCGCCATGGCGCTCGATCAGCAGGCGCGAAAGTTCGACCACGTTCTTCGACTTGGCCTGCCAAAGGCCGATGCTGCGGATGTGCACGCCCACCGCCTCCGCGCCCAGCGCCACCATCGCGGCCGGCGTGGGCGCCGCGGCGAACAAGGTGACGCCGGCCCGGTTCACCGCGGCGTCCGTCGTCTGCGCGGACAGCACCACGGCGACCAGCAAGGTGTACGGGTCGGTGAATTCCAGCTCGCTCGATCCTACCGGATAGACTTTGGACAGCGCCTCGATGAAGC
>CAXTUQ010000625.1:0-3624 GCA_964247405.1 uncultured Acetobacteraceae bacterium | reverse complement strand
TCACGCACGGGGTGCCGCACTACACCACGTTCGCGGGCGCGCGGGCGGCCGTGCGCGCACCGCGAGGATAGCCATGCCTGCAACGATCAACCTCCGCACCATTCCCGGCTCCATCGAGCGCGGCGACCGCTACGACGCGAAGACGCTGGACCTGTTCGGTCCCTCGCTCGGGCAGGAAAGCGCCACGGTCGCGACCGTCGCCGACGTCCGCGCCGCCGTGCAGGCGTTCGGCGCCAGGCTGCGCGCGACGCACCCGGACGCCTCGTTCATGGTGTCCGTCTCGATCCGAAAAGGCGAACGCAAGCCAAACGGCTTCGATGCAGGCTCGCTCAACAACGGCTTCGGCCAGGACGACCACCTGCACGTCGTGGACAAGCGGTCCGTGCCGGTTGCCGAACCGGCACGGACCGATGCCGCCGCGACCGCATCCGACGCGGCATAGGGGGGCGCATCATGGACCTCACCCCCGTGGCGACCTGGGGCGACCGCACGACGCCCTTCCAGCTCGACGGACAATCCCCGGTCGAGCGCCGTCCTCCGGACGACCGGCTCTGGGACTACGCCGGGCAGGATCTTGGCTTCTACGGCTACCTGCGCACCGCCCATGCCCGCATCCTGCGCCAGATCGGGCTCGGCCTGCTGGACCTGTCCGACCGGCGGTGGCGCGACAGCTACGACGCCCGCCAGCATCCGTGCGGGGCGGCGGACAAGGCCATCGCGGACGAGGCCGCCGACGTGGGGTGCGAGCTATGACCCTGCACCGGATGCGCCTGGTCGAACGCATGATCCAGGAGGGCAGCTGCGACTTCCTCGTGGAAGCGCCGACGCCCGCGCTGGCAGCCGCCATCCTGCTGGCGGCGCACAAGCAGACGTTCAAGCAGTGCAGCAACCTCGTCACGCTGCCGGACGGGCAGAGCCGCTACATCGGAGGAATGTTCGTGGTCGAGAATAGCGGCTTGTGCAGATTGCTGGACGAGGCCGGGCAGGAGATCGAGGAGGTCGCGCCCGAACGGGAAAGCGCCACGGAGCCAAGCTCTTGATGCGGCTATATGGGGCGCATCGCCGACGTGGCGGCGCCAATCCGCTGGGCGTCGGCGTGATCGCGGTGGGCGCTGTCTACTACCTGCAGGAGCCCGGGTGGTTCGGCGACCGCTGGTCCGGGCCGCCGATCTGCAGGAATCCTTGGCAGGTCGAAGGCTTCACCAACGGCCTCATGCACGCCGCGCGCCGCAGCCGCGACACCGGCCAATGGGAGGACACGTATTGGAGCGGCCGGTCCGACATGGCCATGGTCCGCTCGCTGCGTGACGGACGCCGGCGCACCGTCGCCGTGCGCCTGCTGGTGCTGCACGACGACCTCGGCCTGACCAAGGGCATCGCCGGCTACCCCACGCTGCCCGATATGCGCCTCTACCGCTGCCGGCCGCGCACGGGCCGGCCTGCGCCGGCGCTTGAGCGCGCTGCCTGACCATCCCACCCGCGGCAGCACCAGTCGATGCACAGGGGACGCCCATGACGAAGAGCCGCTTCCTGCTCGGCGTGCGGCCACGCGACGCCGACGCGCCGGGCTATTACGATTTACGGTTGGACGCCGACCGGCTCGCGCGTGCGTTCCGCGGCGAGCCGTGCCTCGACCGGCTGTGCCGCAAGACGGGGATGACCCGTGGCGAGACGCTCAAGACTTTCACGCCGGGCACCTACGTCAATCCGGCCACGGGCGGGGTCAGCATCAATGCCGGCTACGATCCCGGTTTCGACGAGGGCGTCCTCGAAGCAATGATCTGGAACACCGTCAGCCGCGAGGTGCGCCGCGCTTTGGCCGGCGACTTCCCGCGGCCCCGACGCCTGCGCGCGCGACCCGAACCTGAAACCAACGACGAATGCCTCGCGGCCATAAACCCTGACCACGGATCGGGGAAGGGAGACACTGAATGAAGCCATGACACGGAACGGGGAGGGGCTTTGGCAGCTCCGGCCCATGCCGTCGCCCGTAAGCCAGGCCCTGCCAGCCCAGGTGCCCAAGCATCGGGACAAGAGAAACCAGCTCGCCCTCAGCTTGACAGCGCATCGCACCCTGGCCGCGCAGGCCCGAAGACCGCGCGGCCGGACCCTGCCTGATGGCCACATACAGGAGTTCACACCATGTCCTTGCTCCCGACTGCCCATTGCGCTGCCGCCCGGAACGACGCAGCACTTGCCAGATCCCGCCTTTCGGGAGGACAGCAGGCAAGGCGACCTATCCCGGACCTGGCCGTCCTTGCCCTGGCCGCAATACCCACGCTTTTGGCTGCGCCGGCACGCGCCGAGGATCAGCCGAGACCGACCCTCGGAGACACCGGCCTGTCCGTCACCATCGCCAAGACCGTCCCAGGGTATGTCAAGAACGGGAGCGGCGGCTCCGGCAACACCGGCCCGCTCATCTCGCGGTCCTGGCTGCCGTTCCTCATGACGTCCGAGGCGTGCAGGGCTCGCCTGATCGACGAGCTCATCTCCACGGTACAGGATGCGGGCCTCGCCTCGGCCTTGCCGGCGACACGCCCGACGCTCCCGGACGGGGCAGGAAGCCTCAACTTCAACCTTTCGGAAACCTACATCACAGTTGCCTGCCACAAGCTCCGTTGACGACGGCCGAGGCGAGGGCAGCATTGGGTCAGGCGGCTCGGCCTGTCCCGCCGGCAGCCTTCCGCTTCGGTCACGCCGGCCGGGCTTGCGGCCCGAGGCCGCGGCTGTGCAGAACCTGCCCCATGCCGGGCCGAGGCAGCCCAAGACGACGGAGACGTGCCCATGACAATCTTGAGCGCCGTCGATGACGCCCTGATCGACCGCGTGTTCCAGCCGATCGTCAACCGGCTCCAGGTCAGCAACGCCGCGCACGCCGCCATCCCTTGCTACGCCCTCTACATCGGCGCGCAGATCGGCCGGGCCGTAGTCCTGCAGGCCCAGGGCCTGCTCGGCGAACGGACGCCGGGCATCGCGTTCGACATCGCGACGGCGTGCTTCATCTATGGCCTGGCCATTGTGCTCGGCCGAAGTTCGCGAGCCAGGCCGAACCCGGTCAGATACAATCCTGCCTGCCGTTTTTACCGGCTGGCCAGCGTGTTCCTGACGCTGTGGCGCTTCGGCCTCGTGCCATTCGTCCGGGATCTCGACGCGGAGACGCTGCTGTCGTGGGGCGGTTTCGGGCTGTGGGCGGCCGGGTTCTGCTTCGAGAGTTGCGACAGCCCGCCCACACGGCCCAGACGCCGGATCGTCGCTGGCACGGTGCCGAACGCAACCTGAGGGCCGGCAGGCGGCAAGCCGTTCGGTGCGTGGTTGATCCTTCGCGATGCCAAGCGTGCCTGCTGGCCTGAACCGGCATGCAAGCGCAACGACCGAACACCCGGACAAGACCGAGAACCGGGCGAGGACCGACTGGAAACAGACCGGACACGACCGTGAGCATGGGAAAGGGATTGGCAACGGCCCCTGCCGGGGGTCCCCTCGGGTTTGCCGCGGCTTGAACCGGGCCGGGGCCGGGCCAACCCGGCGCCCCGCTGCGCGGCTCCGGCCTGCTCGGACGGGTCAGGGCCGGGCCGCGTTCGTCGCAAGCCTCCAAGCAGGCCCGCGCCGCCCGCACCCCGGCCC
>CAXTUQ010000624.1:0-3649 GCA_964247405.1 uncultured Acetobacteraceae bacterium | reverse complement strand
CCGCCGCGCGGAGCCAGGCCCAGCTCCTCCAGCAGGATGGCGAGCGTGATGGTGAAGCTGTCGTAGATCGCGGCATAGCGTATGTCCGCGAGGGCGACCCGGGCGCCCAGCCCGGCGCGGGCCGCCGCGGCGGCCGTGCCGAACGACGTGAGGCTGGGGGCGGTGGAGACGTGCTGGTGGGTGTGCGCCTGGCCGCAGCCGATGATGCGCACGCCAGCCTCGCCGGTTCGGTCGCGGCTGACCACGACCGCGGCGCCGCCGTCGGACACCGGGCAGCAGTCCAGGATGCGCAACGGCGCGGCGATCGGCCTCGATCCGAGCACATCGGCCACGCCGATGGCGTCGCGGAACTGCGCGCCGGGATGCAGCGCGGCATGGCTGCGCATCAGCACGGCCAGCTCGGCCAAGTCCGCCGCGGCCGTGCCGGTCTCGTGCATGTAGCGCGACGCAACGAGCGCGTAGTAGGCGGGGATGGTCGGCCCCAGCGGCACCTCGTAGCGCGGGTGCCCGACCTGGGCGAGCGTCTGGATCGCGGCGTCCCGCGACTGCCCGGTCATCCGGTTCTCCCCGGCGACGACGAGCACGTGGCGCAAGACGCCGGCCGCCACCAGCTCGTGCGCCAGCATGACGGTGGCGAAGCCGGTCGCGCCGCCAAGCTGGATGCCGTGGGCGTAGCGCGGCATCAGGCCGAAATGCTCAGAGAACACCGTCGAGAGCATGAGGTGCGGCAGGGTCGTGGAATAGCCGGCGATCAAGCCGTCCACCTCGTCGCGCCGCAGTCCGGCGTCGGCCAGGGCGGCCGAGGCGGCGTCGCTCATCAGGTCCAGTGTCATCCGGCCATCCAAGCGACCGAACGGCGTCAGCCCGACGCCAGTGATCCAGCTCAACTCGCGCTCCTCCACAGTCGGATCTGCCGCCCGCTGGGCGCAGTATGGCAACGCGGTCCCCAGCAGCGTCAAGCGGCATTTTGCGTGATGCAACGCCGATATGAGATTTTCGTGCAACCAAGGTTCTAAGCGGTGTTTTCAAGCTTGCAGCGTTCCGACAAGCGAAACGGTTTGACAAGCTCGCCAACCGAAAGTGACCATCCTGCCCAAGGGCCATGAACGCCCACGGAGGGAGGGAAAACGGTGCGCAATCTTGTCCGGGCCATCGCATTGGCATGCTGTTCCGTATCGGACCTGTGAACTCCGGCGAGGCGCTGGCGACCGTGCCCTCGCTCAGCCGCGCCGGCGTGCCTAACATCGTCATCGGCTCCCTGGACGAGCTGACCAACCCGGCCAAGTACCCGCTCGCCTTCCGCACCATCAACACCAACACGCAGTGGATCGCCGCCGCAAACGCCTACGCGGTCGACGTGCTGAAACGGCGCGAGGCAGCCTTGCGGGAGCGGGTTCATCTGGGTGGCCACGCTTGATCCTTTGGTATCACATTGATGTTCTGATCACATTGATGTTCTGGTTCTAGATCGGGATCGGAGACGATAAGGGCAGCCTGGCAGGGTGCTGACGAGAGTGCCGCTTCACCCGCAAGCGGATCAGTACGGCGTTGGTGCAGAGATTTGGTTTGGCAGCGTGACGTCGAATGCGGGGCTATTTTCCGTCCATGCCGTTCAAGCACAACGCCGCACGCCGCCATCGCATTCCGCATGTCCGCTCCCGCGTCACCAACTGGCCTGCGTCCTGCCGCAACGAGTTGCGGGCCGCGGCGACGTTCCCACACCCCTTTCCAGCACGAACAGCGAGGTTGCGGCTGTGACGGCGGCCCCACGATCTGCCGCCCGGATGCTGCCCTGCTTTCCCGCAAGCTTCGTCGGGACGGCGGCTGCGAACGCCGTCCCGTATCCTACACGGTTGCGACCGGCGTTGCCGGGGAACCGACGGCGCCGGGCAGGCGCAACGGAGGGGCGGTGAGAAGGAACCGGTTCCGGCCATTCGCGCGCAGCCAGTCCGCCAGTTCCGTCAGGTGCCACATCTCGCCCAGGTAAACGCCCAAGCGGAACAGGCAATGCGCGTGCAGCGGCAGGGTCGCGCAGACGTCCGCCGTGCACGGCTTCGCGGGCGCCGCCTCGACGGCGTAATTGTCGGAGATCAAGGCGATCAGCTGCGTGTCCGTGACCCACTGCAGCAACCGTTCATCCCGCCCATCCAGCGCGCAGTTCGTTTTCCGCAACAGCTCCGCATCCGGCTGCTTGTTCATCGCCAACAGCATCTCCGCGAACCCGGTGCGCAGGCACACGAGGTCGCCAGGCTCGACCGCCACGCGGTCCTTTTCCAGGATGCCCATCAGCTGCTCATATCCCACGATCTCGCCCGACCGGCCGAAATGCGCTTGCAGATCGATCATCACGCCGCGGCCCTGGATGCAGGACTTCGCCATGTTCTCCACGCCCAGCCGCCGCGCCCCTTGCGGCGCCCCGTTCGGCAGTTCCTGCCTGTCGCGATAAAGCACCGGCCCCGCGATGTCCGAACCGGCACGGAAGCCGTTGTAGAACACGTCCTCCGGCTTCCCATCGCCGTCAACGTCGAACATCTGCCCCACATGGGCGAGCGTGTCCCATTGCGTCGAATACTGCAGCGTCAACAGGACCTGATCGTCGCATATGATGTCCAGCGCGGTCGGGTCGTAGCAACGCAACGGCAGCGCCATGTTGGGCCGGCCTTCCCGCATCGTCGGCCGGAGTTCCGGCGGGTGGCGCCGCGGGTTGATCACTGCCCCGCCGGGGTAGTCGAGCGGCAGCGACAAGCAGAACGTGCGGCCCTCGCGCACCTCCGCGATGCCTTGCAGCACCTTCTCCCGCGTCAGGAGGTTCAGCCGGCCCAGCTCGTCGTCCGGCCCCCAATCGCCCCAGGTTGACCCCGCCGGCCGCCGGCTCCAGCGGCTCGTCCCGCTCGTCTCGGACATCTCCACGCCTCCCCTCTGCAACCTACGCCGCGGGATCGAGCCCGCACGCGCGAAACGCCGCCTTTGCCTCGTCTCGCCGCAGCGACGCCAGGAACATCTCGACCGAGGCCCGCGCCAAGGACCCGGCGACCGCAGCAGCCGAGAACCGCATCCTTGCCTGCACCGCATCCGGGAATGGCCCCACGATGTCGATGCCCTCGACCACCATCAGCTCGCTGATCTGCTGCACCGCCATGTCGGCCTCGCCGCTGACCAGCGTCTCCGCCGTGAACCCGGCTGGAATGATCGTCGCCTTCGCGCGGACGGCCTCCGCGATCCCCATCCGCACAAGCAGCCCGGCGAAATAGATCCCGCTCGCCCCGCCGCGCGAGAACGCCACCGACCGCGCGTCCAGCAGCGCCTGCCGGAACGACGCCTCGGCCGACAAATCCGGCTTCCGGCCGCCGCGGGGCACCGCTACGCCGAGCTGCGATGTCGCCACCTCCACCCGGGTTTCCCCGTCCAGCGTGCCGTCCGCCATCAGCGCATCCACCGCCTCCGCCGTCAGCAGCACGCCATCCGTCTTTTCCCCGCGCGCAAGCGTCTCCTGGATGACGGTGGTCGGCCCCCAAAAGACCTCCACCCTTCCCCCGCCCGCGGCGAACCCCGGCAGGACCACCCGGTCGAACGGCGCGCGCACCGCCAGCGCGCACATGAGACGAAACGGCTGCATCAGCCGGCGGCCCCGCGCCCGGCCGGCCGCAGC
>CAXTUQ010000623.1:0-3654 GCA_964247405.1 uncultured Acetobacteraceae bacterium | reverse complement strand
ACCTTGGACACGAGGGGCGGGGTGCGGTCACCGTCGTCGGACTGCCAAAGAAAGCGGTTCAGCGCGCCCGCCCCGCCGCCGGCCACCCCGAACGGCCCCACGGTGCCGCGTTCGCCCAGGAGCGACACCTCCGCGTCGGTCAGCATCTCGATCTCATAGATCGCGCCGAGGCCGCCGCGGTGGGTGCCGGCGCCGCCGGAGTCGGGGCGCAGCGCCCATTGGGTGAACAGCACGGGATAGGCGGCTTCGAGGATCTCCACCGGCGGGATGGTGGCGGTCGAGATCGGGTTGTTGGCATGGCTGAGGCCGTCCGTCTCGGGATTGCCGCCCATGCCGCCGCCGAAGAAGCTGAACATCACCCAGCGCGCGCCATCGGCGCGGTGCCCGGCGAGCGACAGGGCGGTGATGGTGCCGAACGGGGCGGCCGTGGCGCGCGAGGGCTCGGCCTGGGCCAGCGCGCCGAGCACGACGCCGATCAGCCGCAGGATGGTCTCCGTATAGCCCGCCATCGGCCGCGGCGGCCCGGCGGCCAGCAGCGTCGTGTCCGGCACGACGAAGCGGATCGGGCGCAGGCAGCCGGCGTTGGCGGGCACGGCGGTGAAGACGTGCTTGAGCGCCACGTAGCAGGCGGCGACCGTCGTCGCGTAGGAGATGTTGACCGGCCCCTGCGTCGGCGGCGAGGAGCGGGAGAAGTCCATCACCATCGTGTCCCCGCTGATCGTGAGGTCGAGCGCCACCGTCAGCGGCGCGTCGGTGATGCCGTCGTTGTCGAGCACGTCCGCGAACGCATAGGCGCCGTCCGGCAGGGCGCGGACCGCGGCGCGCATCATCGCCTCCGCCCGGTCGGAAAAGGCGTCGAAGGCGGCCGTCACCACGGCGTCGCCGTACTCGTCGAGCAGCCCGTGCAGCCGCCGCTCCCCGAGGTCGAGCGCGCCGAGCTGGCCGTTGAGGTCGCCCCAGTTGGAGGTCGGCACCCGCGAGTTGGCGGCGAGGATGTCGAGCAGGTCGTGGTTGGTGCGGCCGGCCGTGATCAGCTTCACCGGAGGGATGCGCATGCCCTCCTGGAAGCTCTCGGTGGCGCGCGGGTTGTAGCCGCCGGGCACGTTGCCGCCGATGTCGAGCCAGTGCCCGGCCGACGCCGTCCAGCAGAACAGCCGGCCGCCGCGGAACACCGGGCGCACCAGGCGGAAGTCGTTGAGGTGCGTGCCGCCGGCATAGGGATCGTTGAACAGGAAGGTGTCGCCGGGTTCCAGCCCGCCGTCGCGCGCCACCTTCTCGATCACCGCGCGCACCGCGAACGCCATGGCGCCGACGAAGATCGGCAGGCCGCTTGCCCCCTGCACCAGCGTGTCGCCGGTTTCGGCGTGGTACAGGCCGTGGCAGGCATCCTTCGCCTCGGCGATGATCGGGTTGAACGCCGCGCGGTACAGCGTCGCGTCCATCTCGTCGGCGATCTGCGTCAGCCGGCCGTCGAGCACCGCAAGCGTGACGGGATCTATCATTTCACGGGTCCTTCGTAGGCACGGCCCAGTTCCAGCATCTCCGCCGTGCCGAGCAGCCCATTCAGCCCGGCGAAATCGAACATGCGGCCGGCGAAAGGCAGGTTGCTGCCATGCCGGGCGAGCGAGGCGTAGTAGTCCTGCGCCGTGCGGGCCAGGGCGCGCACGATGCCGCCGGGGAAGATCACGAGGCGGAAGCCGATCCGCTCCAGCTCCGCGGCCGGCAGCGGCGGGGTGTCGCCGCCGTCCACGATGTTGGCCATCAGCGGGCACAGGCCGCGCAGGGCGGTTGCCACCTCCGACAACTGCTCGCGGCTTTGCGGCGCCTCGACGAACAGCATGTCGGCGCCGGCCTCGGCGTAGCGGCGGGCGCGCTCGACCGCGGAGCCGATGCCCTCCACCGCGACGGCGTCGGTGCGGGCGATGATCAGCGTGTCCTCGCTCGCGCGGGCATCGAGCGCGGCGCGCACCTTGCCGACCATCTCGGCCGTGGGAACCAGCGTCTTGTCGCGCAGGTGGCCGCAGCGCTTGGGCAGCGTCTGGTCCTCAAGCTGGATCGCGCCCGCGCCCGCGCGCTCGAAGGTCCGCACGGTGCGCTGCACGTTCAGTGCGTTGCCATAGCCGTTGTCGGCATCGACGATCAACGGGGTGGGCACGCGGTCGCGCAGCAGCAGCACCGTGTCCGCGACCTCGCTCATGGAAACCAGGCCGATGTCGGGCCGACCGAGCCGCGTGTAGGCGATGGCGCCGCCGGAGACATACAGCACCCGGAACCCCGCCGACGCCGCCAGCGACGCGGTCAGCGCGTCGTAAACGCCGGGGGCGACGAGCAGGCCAGCCTGAAGCTCGTCGCGCAATGAAAGCTGGTCGCGCAATGTTTGGGTCATGCTCACAATCCGAGGTAGGTGCGTTTCAGGTTGGGATCGGCGCGCAGCGCCGCGGCGGGGCCGGACATGGCGCAGATGCCGTTCTCCAGCACGTAGGCGCGGTCCGCGAGGTCGAGCGACTGCACCACGTTCTGCTCCACCAGCATGATCGCCAGCCCGTCGGCGCGCAGCCGGGCCACCAGGGCGAACATCTCCTCGACCAGCAGCGGCGACAGGCCCAGCGACGGCTCATCCAGGATCAGCAGGCGCGGCTCCGCCATCATGCCGCGTCCGATCGCCAGCATCTGCTGCTCGCCGCCCGAGAGCGTGCCCGCAGCCTGGCGGGAGCGTTCGCGCAGGCGCGGGAAGGTGTCCAGCACGCGCCCGAGCGTGGCGGCGCGGTGCGGCCGGCCCCGGCGGTAGCTGCCCAGCAGCAGGTTGTCGCGCACCGACAGGTCCGGGAACACGCGCCGTCCCTCCGGCACGTGGATCAGCCCGGCGGCGACGATGCGCGGCCCGGAGGCGCGGTCGAAGCGTTCGCCGGCAAAGGTGATCGTCCCGGCCCGCACCGGCACGATGCCCGACAGCGCCTTGTTCAGCGTGGTCTTGCCGACGCCGTTGGAGCCGAGCACGGCGACGACCTCGCCGGGCCGCACCTCCAGGTCGATCCCGCGCAGCACCTCGACCGCGCCATAGCCGGCACGCAGGCCGTGGACCAAGAGCAAGGGCGCGTCAGCCACCGGCGGCGATCCGCGCGGCGGCGCCGGCGCCGAGATAGGCCTCGATCACCGCCGGGTCCTCGCACACCTCCCGCGGCGGCCCGGCGGCGATCATGCGGCCCTCCGCGAGCACATAGACCTGGCTGCAAAGCTGCATCACCGCCTGCATGACGTGCTCGATCATCAGCACGGTGACGCCACTTGCCGCCAGCCCGCGCAGCACCGGCATCATGCCGTCGATCTCCGCCGGGTTCAGCCCGGCCAGCACCTCGTCCAGCAGCAGCAGCGCCGGCTCGGTCGCGAGCGCGCGCGCCAGCTCCAGCCGCTTGCGTCCCGCGACCGTCAGCGCGGCGGCTGGCTTGTCCAGCTCCGGCGTCAGCCCGACGCGCGCGGCGACGGCGGTCGCGCGGTCCAGCGCCTCGGCGCGGCCGGGGTGGCGGAGGTGGGCGCCGACGGCGATGTTCTCCCGCCCCGTCAACCCGGCGAAGGGCGGCCCGCCCGGGCACGTGCGGCCGCTGCCGCGCCGGGCGCGCCGATGCGCGGCCTCGGTTGTCACGTCGGCGCCCTCGA
>CAXTUQ010000622.1:0-3672 GCA_964247405.1 uncultured Acetobacteraceae bacterium | reverse complement strand
GGCAAGAGGCGCGGGCAGGCTGGCGGGCACGGGCTTGGGGGCGGGCGGCTGCTTCACGGTTTGCGCGAGCGCCATCAGCTCGGCCAGCGCGTCCATCTGGATCGGGGCCGCCTGAGCCTCGCCGAAGCCGCGCACCGGGCGCAAGGGGCTGGAGGTCCATGCGTCATCTGGCTCGTCGCCGAACCCCGGCGCGTCGTCGAGCCTGCGCCGTTGCGCGAACGCCGCCTCGAACGTGTCCGGCGGCTCGTCGGGCACAACCCGGTCAGGGGCTGGCGCCCGGGCGTCCGCCAGGGCCTGCTCCGCCGTGCGCCGCACCTGGTCCAGCAGCGCCGCCCATGCCTCGCCGGCCTGCGGCGTGCTGGTGCCGGCCAGGAACACCCGCGCCGCGACCGGAGCCGTACGCGGATGCACCTCGACGCTGATCCACCCTGCGCCGTGCAGCGCGCCGACCGCGTCCACGACGGTGGCGACCGCGGCCTCATGGCTCAGCCCGGCCGGCAGGTCGCCGGGGTTCAGGTCGATCAAGGCGTCGAACAGGAGCGGCGCCGGGCCGGGCTGCGCGCCCTTGCGCCCGAGCCAAGACCGCCAGCCCACCTACCGGGCCTTCCGCTGCCGCAGGCTGACCCAATCGCCCCGGCCGATCACAAGCAGGTCGTGCAGCGTCACCGACAGCGCGGCTGCGGTGCGTTCCAGGCGGGCGTGCAGCTCCCGGTCCTCCCCGGTCAGCTTCGGCGCCGCGTCGCCCCGGTTGCGCACCAGGATCACCGCCGTCGCGTGCCGTTCCAGCGCGTGGCGCAGCATCTCCCGCCCCAGCGTGGCTGCATCGGCGTCCGGCGGCCAGCGATGCTCCCCGAGCAGTTGGTTGCGGTTGTTGAGCAGCAGCGCCGTCAGGCCCGGCGGCTGCCGCGAGCGGGTCGGCGCGTCCAGGTACTGCTCCAGCGCGGTCCAGTTCCCCAGTACCACGCGGTCGACCCGCTCGGCGCGCGAAAGCTGCATGGCGGCCTCCACCACCAGCTCAAGCGCCTCGATGGCCCGCTGCGGCAGGCCGGCGTCGCGCAGCGCGTGATACCCGGCGGTGATCACCGCGGAAAGGCTGCCGAACCGGTTGATGAGCCGCTTCGCTTCCGGCTTGGTGTCGCGGCGGGGGATGCCGAGGAACAGAAGCATCTCCAGGATCTCGTAATCTGCCAACGCAGCCGCGCCCGCCAGCAGCCGCGTCCGCATCCGCGCCCGGTGCCCCTGCGGCCCAGTGCTGCTGAACTGAGGGGCGCCTGTCCGATCCAACCCGGTCCCGCCTTGCCTGTTGCCCACACGCAACGATTAAAGCATATGGCGCCATGCAACTACAAGGCGAATATCATCCGGGCCGCCGTCAGAAGCCCTCCCGCACCACGTCCCGCGCGAAGTAGCTGAGGATCAGGTCCGCCCCGGCGCGCTTGAAGGCGCCGAGCGTTTCGCGCACCACCCGATGCTCGTCCAGCGCCCCGGCCTGCGCGGCGAACTTGATCATCGCGTACTCGCCGCTGACCTGGTACACGGCCAGCGGCAGCAAAGAGCGCGTGCGGATGTTGGCCAAAACGTCCAGGTAGGCGAGGCCGGGCTTGACCATCAGCATATCCGCGCCCTCCGCCTCGTCCTCCAAGCTTTCGCGCAACGCTTCCCGGGCGTTCATCGGGTCCATCTGATACGTCTTCCGGTCGCCGCGCAGGTCGCAGCCCGACGCGGAGCGGAACGGGCCGTAGAAGGCGGAAGCGAACTTGGTCGAGTACGCCATCACCGGCACGCCCTCGTGCCCGGCGCCGTCCAGCGCCCGGCGGATCACGCCGATCTGCCCGTCCATCATCGCCGAGGGCGCGATCACGTCGGCGCCCGCGTCGGCCGCCACGACCACCTGGCGCGCCAGGTTCTCCAGCGTGGCGTCGTTCAGCACCTGGGCTTCGCCCCCGGCGTGGCCGATCACGCCGCAATGGCCGTGGTCGGTGTACTCGCAGAAGCAGTTGTCGGTCATCACCACCAGTTCCGGCGCGGCGTCCTTGGCAATGCGCGTCATGCGCGCCAGCAGGCCGTTGGAGTCGAACGTGTCACGGCCGGCAGCGTCCTTGTGGTGGCTGATGCCGAACAGCATCACGGCGCGGACGCCGTCGCGTGCGATGGCCTCGATCTCGCGCGCAAGCCGCGCTTCGGGGATGCGGGACACGCCGGGCATCTCGGCGATGGGCACCGGCGCGTCGATCTCCTCCTCGATGAACATCGGCAGGATCAGGTCGTCGGCAGTCACGAAGGCTTCCCGCACCAGGGAGCGGAGCGCGTCCGTGCGGCGCAGGCGGCGTAGGCGGGTGGTGGGAAACATCGGGCCTCGCGGCGTCACGCCGCGGGACGGCCCCGGGCGGTCCCGGTAGATTGCCCGGCCTGGACCGCGATGGCTAGGTCACTCGGGGGTTAGATCATTCGGGATCGGGGCCGGCCATGCCGCCCGGACGCTCGCCACGCTTCAGTTGGCTGCCTCGGTTGCGGATGAAATGGTAAACGCCGATCCCGACCACGATGAATAAGGTGACGAAGGAGAGGATGACGGGAAGCGAGATCTGGTGATCCATCGTGAAACCTTTCGTGAACGGTGACGAGCAGTTGCAAGCAGATGCCAAAGCTTTGGTTGCACCCCGCCCGGCGTATCGCGCAGGTTTGAGCGCGGCGCCGTGACCTGCTACCGTCGCGTCCATGCAGCTTCGCCCCGAACCACGCCGGACCGCCGCCTGATGCGGGAGGCCTTTCCGTTTTCCGCCATCGTCGGCCAGGACGAGATGAAACAGGCGCTGCTGATCGCCGCCACCGACCCGACGGTGGGCGGCGTGCTGGTGTTCGGCGACCGCGGCACCGGCAAGTCCACCGCCGTCCGCGCGCTGGCCGGCCTGCTGCCGGGCATGTCCGTGGTGACGGGGTGTCCCTACAACTGCGCGCCGGGAAGCGAAGCGCGGCTCTGCGCCCAGTGCGGCGACCGCGCGCCGGGCGACGCGCCGCAGCATGTCGCCGCGGTGCCCGTGGTGGATATGCCGCTGGGCGCGACGGAGGACCGGGTGGTGGGCGCGCTCGACCTGGAACGCGCGCTGTCCCGTGGCGAGAAGGCGTTCGAACCCGGCCTGCTCGCCCGCGCCAACCGCGGCTTCCTGTACATCGACGAGGTGAACCTGCTGGAGGACCACCTGGTGGACCTCCTGATCGACGTGGCGGCGTCCGGCGAGAACGTGGTGGAGCGGGAGGGCCTGAGCATCCGTCACCCGGCGCGCTTCGTGCTGGTCGGCAGCGGCAACCCGGAGGAGGGCGAGCTGCGCCCGCAACTGCTCGACCGCTTCGGGCTGTCGGTCGAGGTGCAGACGCCGGACGAGATCTCGGCACGGATCGCCATCGTGCGGCGCCGGGATGCGTTCGACCGGGACCGCGCCGGCTTCGCCGCGGAGTGGCGGGCGGAGGACGCCCGCATCCGCGAACGGATCGAAGCGGCGCGGCACCTGCTGCCCGCCGTCGAGGTGCCCGACGCGGTGCTGGAGGACGCGGCCCGGCTGTGCATGAGGCTCGGCACCGATGGGCTGCGCGCGGAGCTGACCCTGCTGCGCGCCGCGCGGGCGCTGGCGGCGCTCGACGGCGCTGCCGATGTCGGGCGGGAGCACCTGCGCC
>CAXTUQ010000621.1:0-3699 GCA_964247405.1 uncultured Acetobacteraceae bacterium | reverse complement strand
CGGCCCGGCCCAGGCCGGGTTCGGGCCAAGCTCGATGGACGCGCCGGACTGGTAGGCTGTGACGACGTAGGGGCCATTCCACAGGCCCGCGGTCAGCGGCGCCGCGTTGTAGGTGGTGTGGTTGATGTAGTCGAGCGTGCTCGCCGCGCGGGCGCGGACCGGCCCCTCGATGTGCTCCGGCAGCAGGTAGTCCCAAAGCTGGAAGGTGACGAGCGTGCGGTCGAGGTGCAGCACCGCCGTGTGGTCGTCCACCACCTCCACGCTTTTCGCCCGTGACCAGGCGTAGATGTTGCTCCACCCGGCCGCCGGGTCGCTGCCCATGCGCCAGGTGAAGGCGAGGTCGCGCGCCGTGACCGGGACGCCGTCGCCCCAGCGCAGTTCCGGCTTGAGCCTGATCGTGACGGCCAGCCCCTGCCCGCCGCCGGACAGCGGCTCGACGCGGGCCAGCCCGTTCTCCAGGCTCGGCAGCTCCGTGCACAGCAGGCAGGTCGGCTTGCCCGCGATATCAAAGGCCGAAACCGGCCGGGTGGCGAAACCGACCGTGTAGAACTGCACCGTCTGCGAGCTGATGTAGGGGTGCAGGCTGGCCGGGAACTGCGCCACGCCGATCGCCAGCGTGTCCTTGGCCGAGGCGGCGGCCGCGGGGGCAAGGAGGATCAGCAGGACGGACAGCAGGCGCATGGGCGGTTCCTTTCCCCTTCGGCGCGGGTCAGTTGTTGCAAGCCGCGGGCCACGCCGTTGACCCCCGGGCGGGGTGGCCCAATACTGCCCCGTTCCCATAGACGGCGGAGGCAGGATTGCGGATTGCAGCTTGGATGTTCGCCGCTGCGCTGGCCGCCGCGGTTCCGGCGCGGGCGGACACGCTGGTGGTGTGCACGGAGGGCAGCCCGGACTTCCTGAACGCCGCGCTGAGCACGGCCAACACCAGCTTCGACGTGACCGAGCAAACCTCCGACCGCCTGGTAGGCATGGAGGTCGGTGGCTCCGCCCTAGTGCCGGCGCTGGCAGAGTCGTGGTCCGTGTCGGAGGATGGGCTGACCTACACCTTCAACCTGCGCCGCGGGGTGAGGTGGCAGTCCAGCGCGGCGTTCAAGCCGGGGCGCGAGTTCAACGCCGACGACGTCCTTTTCACCTTCAACCGCATGGCGGACAAGGCCGCCCCCTACCACGGCCTCGACAGCGCCTACCAGGAGTTCCAGGAGCTGCTGGAGCCGGCATTCAAGGCGGTTCGCAAGCTGGACGACCACACGGTCGCCCTCGACCTCAAGCAGCCCTACGCGCCGCTCCTGGGCGTGCTGTCGATGCAGCCGTTCTCGATCTCCTCGGCTGAGTACGCAGACGCGATGCGGCGGGCCGGCACGCCGGAGCAGCTCGACCGCAGCCCGATCGGCACTGGCCCCTTCCAGTTCGTGCAGTACCAGCGGGACAGCACCGTCCGTTTCCGCGCCTTTCCCGACTTCTGGGGTAAGGCCGCAGGTTCGCCGCGGACTGCCAAGGTGGACAACCTCGTGTTCACCATCACCCCCGACCCGGCGATCCGCTACGCCAAGCTGCGCGCGGGCGAGTGCCAGGTCGCGCGCTACCCCAACCCGGCCGACCTCGCTTCCATGCGCGCCGACCCGGCGCTGCGGGTGCAGGAAAGCCCGGTCGCCGCGATCAGCTACATCTCCTTCCGTACCGACCGAAAGCCCACCGACGACCGGCGTGTGCGGGAAGCGCTCAGCGTCGCGGTGGACCTCGAAAGCCTGGTGCGAGCGGTTTACCAGGGCAGCGGCAGGCCCACCGCCGCCATGGTGCCCACGGCGCTGTGGAGCCATGACGGCGCCCTGAAGCCCCGCCCCTACGACCCGGTCCGCGCCAAGCAGCTCCTGGCCGAGGCCGGCTACCCCGACGGGTTCGAGACCGACCTTTGGGCCATCCCGGTCGCACGCGCCTACATGCCGAGCGGGCGCCGGGCGGCCGAGATGATCCAGGCGGACTGGGCCAAGGTTGGCGTCAAGGCCCGCATCATCTCCTACGAGTGGGGCGAGTACCTGCGCCGGGCCAGGAGCGGCGAGGCGGCGGTCGCCATGCTGGGCGGCACCTGGGACTACCCGGACCCGAGCCAGTTGCTCCTCGCCTGGACCTGCGATGCCAAGCGGTCGGGCCGCAACACGGCGATGTGGTGCAGCGGGGCCTACGACGGCGCGCTGCTGGAGGCCAACCGGGTCAGCGGCCAAGCCGAGCGAACGGAGCTGTTCGAGCGGGCGCAGCAGGTTTTCCACGACGAGATGCCGGGCCTGCTGTTCGCAGACGTGGACGCCTTCGCCATCACCCGGCGCAACGTGCAAGGCTTCAAGCTGCACTTCCTGGGCGGGCAGCCATTCGGCGGCGTCAGCCTGGTACAGTAGGGGAGGACACCCATGCAACTCGCGCTTGCCACCTGGCAGGAGGTGGAGGACTACCTGCGCACGGAGCGCGGCTGCATCGTGCCGATCGGCTCGGTCGAGCAGCACGGGCCGAACGGCCTGATCGGCACGGACCACCTCGATGCGGAGTTCGTGGCCAAGGGCGTGGGCGACGCCATCGGCTGCGTGGTGGCACCCACGCTGGCCTATGGAATGTCCCAGCACCACCTGGCCTTTGCCGGGTCGGCGACGCTGCGGCCATCGACGCTGATGCTGGTGGTGCGTGACGTGGTGACGTCGTTGGCCCGGCACGGGTTCGAACGGTTCTTCTTCATCAACGGCCATGGCGGCAACGTCGCCACCGTGACCGCGGCGTTCGACGAGATCTACGCGGAGGCGTCGCTCGGCGCCGACCGGCTGCCCGTCCGGTGCCGGATGGCGTTCTGGTCCGGTGGGCCGCGCGCCAGCAAGCTGGCCGACGAGCTGTACGGCAGCAGCAACGGCGGCCACGCCACCGCTGCCGAGGTGTCGCTCGCGCAATACTGCCAACCCGGCGCCATCAAGCACGCGCAGATGAGCCCGAAGGTCGCGCCCAAGAGCGGCGGCTTTTTTGAGGCTGCGGACTACCGCAAGCGGTTCCCTGACGGGCGGATCGGCTCCGACCCCTCGCTGTCGACGCCTGAGCACGGCGAACGGCTCTATCACGCCGCGGTCGAGGACATGGTCGAGGCGTACCGGGCGTTCATGGCCTACCCGTAGCGCTGTCTTCCTACGCGGCTGCTCCCCACCGGGCGCCTGTGTCAGTGCTCGGCGGGACCTCCGCTCCATCCACCAGGACCGTGGCGGGGCAGGCCTGCCCGGATCAGCGCGGCGCCATGCCTTGCCGGCCCACTCCGAGCCGCTCCGCCTGCAGCAGCAGGTTGCGCACGGAGGAGGGATGCCAGCGCGTGCCGCCCCGCGGCGTGTGTTCCCGCATGCCCTCCAACTGGGCCGCGATCTGCTGCAGCGTCATGCCGGGTACCGCGGCCGCGATGCCGCCCACGAGCTCGCCGAAACGCGCAGCGTTTGCGGCTGGGACCAGCCGGTCATCGCCGGACTGCGGCGGCGCGCGGCCGAGCAGGCCCCCTTCCACGATGCCCTCGGCCGCAAGGCGGCGCACGGTGCGGTGCAGGCGCTCCACGGTCCAGCGCCGCGCCGTCCCGTCCCGGTTGAGCACGCGCACCACGGCTGATGGGGCCGCATCCAGCGTACGGTGGGCAGCCAGGCGTCGAGCCCGTCGAGCACGGCGCCGAGGTGGGCGGCAACCCGGGGC
>CAXTUQ010000620.1:0-3700 GCA_964247405.1 uncultured Acetobacteraceae bacterium | reverse complement strand
GGCGGCGGCCGGGCTGGGCCGCGGGGCGCCGCCGACCACGACGGCGGAGCAGCGTGCCGAGGGCGCCGCGCGCTTCGGCAACGCCCTGTTCGTGCCGGCGCTGCTGATCCCGGGCATCACGCTGCTGGGCACGCTGCTGCTGAAGTCGGTGGTGATCGGCGGCCAGCCGCTGATCGACCCGAACCAGGCGACGCTGATCTCGCTGGGGCTTGGCGCCGTCGTGGCGCTGGCGGCGGCGATGGCCATGCTGCGCCCGCCGGCGCTGGCGCCGGTTCGGGAAGCGCGGCGGCTGGTCGAGACCATCGGCTGGGCAGCGGTGCTGCCGCAGATGCTGGCGGCGCTCGGCGCGGTGTTCGCCGTGGCGGGGGTGGGCACGGTGATCGCCGGGCTGCTGAATGACTACGTGCCGCTCGACACGCCGCTGCTGGCGGTGGCAGCGTACGCGGTGGGCATGGCGCTGTTCACGGCGATCATGGGCAACGCCTATGCCGCCTTTCCGGTGATGACGGCCGCCATCGGCCTGCCGCTGGTGGTGCACAAGTTCGGCGGCGACCCGGCCGTGGTCTGCGCGCTCGGCATGTTGAGCGGCTTCTGCGGCACGCTGGTCACGCCGATGGCTGCCAACTTCAACGTCGTGCCGGCGGCTCTGCTGGAACTGCCGGACCGCAACGGCGTGATCCGGGTGCAGGCGCCGACCGCCCTGATCCTCCTGCTCGGGAATATCGTTCTCATGTACATTCTGGCCTTTCCGCGATGACGCGGCTCACGCCTGACCTCGCCGACCGCTTCGCGGGCGTGGCGCTCGGCCATGTCACCCGCGAGTATCCGAACAAGCTCGACCACGTGCTGGCCGGGCCGGCGGACGCACGGGGGCCGCGCGACCTGCACCCGGTGTTCTACGGCAGCTTCGACTGGCATTCCTGCGTGCACGGCTACTGGATGCTGGCGACCCTCTACCGGCGCTTCCCCGCGATGCCGCAGGCACCGGCGATCCGCGCCTTGTTCGACGAGCACTTGGCGCCCGACCGGGTCGCAGGTGAGTGCACCTACCTCGACCGCTCCAGCGCACGCGGGTTTGAGCGCCCCTACGGCTGGGCCTGGCTGCTCAAGCTTGCGTCCGAACTGGCGCTGCACGAAACACCGGAAGGGCGGGCCTGGTCCGCCGCCCTGCATCCGCTCGCCCAGGCCTTCGCCGCGCGCTTCATGGCGTTCCTGCCGCTCGCCACCTACCCGGTGCGCGCCGGCGTGCACAGCAGCACGGCGTTTGCCGTCCGGCTGGCGCTCGACTACCCGGACGCGGGCCTCCTCGGGATGCTGACCGACGCCGCCCGGCGCTGGTACATGCGCGACGCCGACTGCCAGGCTTGGGAACCCGGCGGCGACGAGTTCCTGTCTCCCGCGCTGATCGAGGCGGAGTGCATGCGCGCGGCGCTGCCGGGCGAGGAGTTCGGCCCCTGGTTTGCCCGTTTCCTACCGCGGCTGGCGCAGGGGCAGCCGGCGACGCTGCTGACCCCCGCCACGGTCAGCGACCGCAGCGACGGCAAGATCGCGCATCTCGACGGGCTGAACCTCAGCCGCGCCTGGTGCTGGCGCGCGCTGGCCCCTTTCACGCCGGACCCGGATTTGGCCCGGCGCACCGCTACCGCGCACATCGACGCCAGCCTGCCGCATGTCAGCGGCGACTACATGGGCGAGCATTGGCTGGCGAGCTTCGCCGTGCTGGCGTTGGAGGCCAGCTAAAGCCCAGTGCCGCCATGGCCGGGATGCAGGCAGTGCTCGTGCGAATGGTCGGCGAGCACCTGGATCACCCGGCACGCCCCGACCTTGCCGTGCCCGCAGGCATCCACCATGCGCGCCAGCTCCGCTTCCAGCGCCTGCAGCCGGGCGATGCGGCTGCGCACGGCGCCCAGGTGCTGGCGCGCGATGGCGTCCGCCTCGTCGCAGGGGCGGTCCGGGTCGTCGGACAGCCGCAGCAGCGCCCGCACGTCGTCGAGCGGGAAGCCCAGCTCGCGCGCATGACGGATGAAGGCCAAGCGGTCTAGGTGGGCCTGCGTGTAGGCCCGGTGCCCGCCCTCCGTGCGGGCGGGGGGCGGCATGGTGCCGTCCCGCTCGTACCAGCGGATCAACTCCACTTTGGTGCCGGTCTGCCGGGCCAGGTCGCCAATCGCGTAGGTGGCCGTGCTCATCATCCGCTCCCTTCGTCCCATCATGGCGCAACATCGCCTGATATAGTCCTTGCACCTTTAGCGGCTACAGGTCTTATGGAGCCGTCCGGTGGCTGGAGGGAAGCATCATGCCGGACGGGGCGGACTACACGGGCGAGACCAGGACTTGGCGCGTCGGCGGCATGGACTGCGCGTCCTGCGCCGCGAAGGTCGAGCGGGCGGTGTCCAGGCTGCCCGGCGTCCAGGACATCCAGGTAAACCTGATGGCGGAAACGCTGACCGCCTGGCTCGATGCGGGCAGCGATCCCGTGGCCGTCGCGGACACGGTGGGCGCCCTGGGCTACACGGCAACGCTTCGGCAGGGTTCGGACGCCGCGCCGCAGACTCGTGTCAGTCACGACCATTCAGGCCACGGCCCGCACGGGCACGACGACGAGCCGGGCGTACCATGGTGGCGGACCGGCAAGGCCCGGCTGACGTGGCGTTTGGCCGCGCTGATCGCGGCAGCCTACATCGTCTCGTCGCTGGTCCCGGTGGCAGGCAGTTGGGTGTTCGCCGCGGCCACCCTGGCCGCCGTGTTCCCCTTCACGCGCCGCGCCTGGGCACTGGCCCGCGCCGGCAGCCCGTTCTCCATTGAGATGCTGATGGCCGTGGCCGCCCTGGGCGCCGTGGCAATCGGCGCGGCGGAGGAGGCGGCTATCGTCGTGCTGCTGTTCGCAGCCGGCGAGATGCTGGAGGGCGTCGCGGCCGGGCAGGCACGGTCCGGCATCAAGGCTTTGGCCGACCTGATGCCCCGCACGGCGCACGTCGAGCGCAGCGGCGCGGCCGTGGACCTGCCAGCCGGCCAGCTCGCCCTCGGCGACATCGTGCAGGCCCGGCCGGGAGACCGCATCCCGTGTGACGGCGTGATCCTGGAAGGGCAGTCCGCCGTGGACGAAAGCCCCGTCACCGGGGAAAGCATTCCCGTGGCGCGCGGACCCGGCGATCCCGTGATGGCCGGGTCGGTCAACGCCTCCGCCCTGCTGCGCGTCCGCGTGACCGCGACGGCAGCCGACAACACGCTCAGCCGCATCGTGCGGATGGTGGAGGAGGCCACGGCGAGCCGCGCGCCGACGCAGCGCTTCATCGAGCAGTTCAGCGCATGGTGGACGCCGGCGGCGATGGCGGTGTCCGCGCTGGTCATCCTGGTCCCGCCGCTGCTGCTCGGCGGCGCGTGGCTGGTTTGGCTGTACCGTGGCCTGGCCGTGCTGCTGATCGCCTGCCCTTGCGCGCTGGTCATCTCCGTGCCGGCGGCCATGGCGTCGGGCCTGTCGGCCGGGGCGCGCCGCGGTTTGCTGGTCAAGGGCGGCGCGGCGCTGGAAGCGATCGGCCAGGCGGCGACCGTCGCGTTCGACAAGACGGGCACGCTGACCGCCGGGCGGCCGGAGGTGACGGACCTGCTGACCGTGGGCGGCGTGGGGGAGGCGGCGCTGCTCCGCCTGGCCGCGGGCGTCGAGGCGGGGAGCGCCCACCCGCTCGCCCTTGCCGTTCTGGAA